>CAYUTH010000126.1:0-6837 GCA_964447485.1 uncultured Candidatus Cloacimonadota bacterium
TACCTTGATCCCTTCTGCGTCAGAAATATCCTTCACATTATCTACAGTATGCGGGAACGCAACTTGCGGACCGATCTTACTCAGATCATATGAATATTCCTTTTCATACACTGCATCATCATCAGCCCATATTGCATGATACTTTTCAACATTATGTTCTGCCAGCCATTCCTCTGTGAGCTTATCAACGGGAAATACTCCATTCTTTGCACCCATTTCCACAGCCATATTTGCAATGGTCATTCTATCAGAAATATCCAGGTTCTTGATGCCTGAGCCATGATATTCAACTGACTTATAATTTGCACCATCAGCGCCCAGATCACCTATTATTTTCAATATGAGATCTTTAGCTGATACTCGTTGCTGAAAGCTTCCTTCGAGAGTTATTTTATAAGATTGCGGGATCTTGAACCATGTTTCTCCGGTAATCCAAATTCCAGCAGCTTCAGTTCTGTCAATGCCAGTCGAAAACGCACCAAAAGCGCCATACGTGCATGTATGACTGTCGCTTCCGACAATGACACTTCCCGGTATAGCCAATCCCACTTCCGGGAGTACCTGATGACAAATACCTCTTCCAATATCATAGAAATGTGTGATGTGCTGTTCTTTTACAAATTCCCGAATTTCCTTATGATTATTCGCAGTTTTTGCATTTGCTGCAGGTATCACATGATCGAGCACGATCACAATACGGTCTGGATATTTTACCTTAATGCCCTCTTTTACCTGACTCAACTTTTTTATAATCGCTGCGGAATTATCATGAGTAAGGATATAATCCGGCTCGACAAAAACGATCTCGCCTTCTTGGAGAGTTCTGCCGACTTTGTGTTCAAAAACTTTCTGTACAAATGTTTTGCCCATTACTGCTCCTATAAATATAAATTTTTACCACGAAAAACACGAAATACACTAAAGAAATCTTTATTAATCAAGTTTGATCCAATACCATTATAATACAATTCTTTCAATAGCAATCTTTGGAGTTGAGGAAAAATTTACTAACAACCCTAACCTTAAATTTGCTGCTCTTAAATAATTCAAAACCTGAGCTCTATGGACATCAAGAATATGACTAACTGCCTTAATTTCAATAAGAATTTTATCGAAGCAAATAAAATCTGCCCTATAAGTATGCTTTAAATGAATATCTTTATAATGTATTGACAAGTCAACCTGACTTTCAAAAGGTATTTTTCTTAGTGCGAACTCATTTTCCAAACATTCCTGATAGACTGGCTCTAAAAATCCTACTCCCATTTTTTTATAAACTTCAAAAATAGCCCCTTGGATCGAGAAGCTCTCTTCTTTATAAATCAAATTTTTGTGTTTTTCGTGTGTTTCGTGGTTCATTATTATTTTTCTTTTTCGATTTCAGTTAGAACACGAATAATAATTTCCCCTGCTTGCTGGCAAGTTTTTCCAAAACTTAAGAAACCGTGATCTTTCATTATGATAATATTATTTTTACCGAGTACTTCGCACACAGATTCCATCAGTTCACGTGTTCCATAAGGATGCCATTTCTTCGTTGATATTAATCCTATCTGAGAGCACCGTGTGAGCAATGCCTGATTATGACCGTGAAAAATGACCTGCACCTCCTCTCTTTTTTGATATATGCTGTTGTGTAGCATTGTTTCGGAGGATGGCTGCGCAACCCCAATTGCTTCTATCACTTCCGCATGAACATCCACATGTATGATCTCAGCGAAATCTGCTTGTGTAAGTTCGCCAAGATTGGAACCCGCAGAAGTGATAATGAATTTATCATTGATCCGCGCACTGAGATTGCCTGAAGAACTTATAATACGAGGATGTTCCGGATGAGGATACGTTGGAATACATCCCAATTCCGACAACTTCTTCCCCCACGCAATGAGCTCATTTTGGACGGGAAAATCGAGTATCTTCTTCTCTAAAAACTGAACTTTGAACTTGATACCCTGATAGTGTTCCATTACTTTAATGTACCCATTTCTTCGGGTTTTCGAATACCCTTTTCTGTAATGATGCCTGTAATGTATTTTGCAGATGTCACATCAAATGCAGGATTCAGCGCATCGCTTTCTGCATTAGCTATCAGGACATTCCCGGTCTTTTTTACTTCATCGGCAGATCGTTCTTCGATTGGAATATTTTTACCGCAAGAGCATGCGAAATCTATAGTGGAACAGGGAGCAACTACATAGAAGGGAATGTTGTTTTCTTTTGCGAGCACTGCTTTTTCATAGGTGCCGATCTTGTTTGCCACATCTCCATTGCATGCAATCCTGTCTGCACCTACAAACACGATATCGATCTTTTTCTGCTGCATGAAGTATCCTGCTGCATTATCTGCGATGATCGCATGAGGAATGCCGGCTTGTTGCAATTCCCAGGCAGTAAGTTGAGCTCCCTGCAAACGGGGACGCGTTTCATCCGCATACACGAAGATGTTCTTCCCCTGCTCATGTGCGACATAGATCGGAGCAAGTGCGCTTCCCCATCCTTGTATTGCAAGTTTTCCAGCATTGCAATGTGTAAGGATGCCGAAACCGTCTTTGATAAGTTCTGCTCCTAGCTCTCCCATCGTACGAGAATGTATCTCATCTTCATAAAGAATATCATCAGCAGTTTCAAACGCCTTTTTTTCAGGATGTTCCGCATTCCGAGCTTCTTGATATACTCTCCTTGTGGCATAGAAAAGATTTTGCGCAGTGGGTCGTGATGATTCGATATAAATCTTTGCTTTTTCCAGTTCCTTTTTTGTTGAATATTCTGCAAACGCCTGTGCCATTGCATATCCGGCAGCTACGCCGATGGTTCCGGCTCCTCTTAAAAGCATATCTCTTATTGCATTTGCTGTTGCGATATAGGTGCGGAGTTCAACGATCTCGAAATGAAAGGGAAGCTTTGTCTGGTCTATGATAAAGACTGTTCGCCCTTCTCGCCAGATAGCTGTCCAATCCTTGTTGTTCATGATTTTTTCCATTGCATCCACGCAAATAAACAGAAAAAACTTGTCAAAGAATGCGCATGAAAAATCTCTTCAATCAGGAGAAAACATGAATGTATATGACGCAATAATAAGCAGAAAAAGCATACGAAGCTACGACACGAAACCTCTCAAAGAAGAAGAGCTGAGTAAAATCCTCGAAGCAGGTCGGCTTGCACCTTCGTGGCAAAATAAACAGTGCTGGCAGTATGTAGTCGTGAAAGATAAGGATACGATTGGAAAGCTCGCACTCAGGTCAGGGTTGATCAGCAAATCAAATTTTTTTATCAAGAATGCACCTGTAGTGATCGTTGCATGTGCCAATCCGAATGACAGCGGACATCTCAATGGACAGGATTATTACCTCGTCGATGTGGCGATCTCCTTTCAGCAGATGATGCTTGCTGCATGGGAAATGGGTATCGGTTCCTGTTGGCTTGGCGCATTTAATGATAAAAAAGTGCAGGAAATACTGGGAATTCCTGATAAAATTAAAGTAGTTGCACTCAGTCCATTCGGCTATCCGAAAGATAAAGACAGTTTATATGCAAAAGCTATTAAGACCTTTGCCGGAAGCAAGAAAAGGAAGGGTTTGGAGAAAATTGTTCATTGGGAAAAATGGTAGTGTAGAAATCAGCTGGCTTCATTCCGATTTAATCGTGAAGGAATTCACTGCGGAAAAAATAGAACACAGAGGACACTGATTAAGCTGATTTACGCGGATACAAAGAAAGGTGAGAAACTGGATTCTCTCTTTCGAGGGAATGAAAATTTTGTATTTTCTTCTTTTCATAATTTTCGTGCTTTTCGTGGTTAAAATACCATTCACAAAAAAAATTTAAAAATCTTTTTGACATCCCACTAATTTCTATTATATTTCTTTGATTTCAGAAGACAAATAATTTCATTATTAACAAGCTGAAAAGTAACTAATCAGCACTTAAAACCTCAAGCAAGGAGAACCAAGATGAAAGCAAGCAAAGGAAAGAAGAGCAACAAAAAAACAAGTATGAAAAAGGATACTAAACCCCTTCCTAATACAAGTCCAAATACTACAAAGCCTGAAGTTAAAAAAGCTAAAAAAGCAAAGTAACTTTATAGCTTCGATAATTGTTGACCATTCCGGGCAAGTCGAGGTTTCGTGTTCGATTTGCCTGGAGTGTTTTATAGGATTAGAATTCCTACTTTTAAGTCAGATGGAGTTCTGTGCGGAAAAAATAATAACACACTGATGAACACTGATCCGCCAGTTGGCGGACAAGTTCAAGCTGATTTACGTAGATAAAGAATTGAATTTCATTCCCAATTTGTTGAGAGACGTTCCAAAGTTCAACTTCGGAACGAGATATTCTTTTCCCTCTTCGTAAATTTCTTCTGCCAAGATGGAATGAAACGGAGACTGGTAGTTCAATTTCCTTTCGTGTCTTTTCGTGCCTTTCGTGGTAAAAAAAATTTCGCGTTAATCCGTGGTTACATTTTTTCTAATGCTTTCTCTATCTCAGCAATCGCTTTCTTCTCCCAGACAAGGGCTTCCTTCAATCTCATGATCTGTTCCGTTCTCATCTCATTCGACCACTTCTTGCCCTTTTCCAGCATCCATGGGTAAGGAGCAAAATCGGTAAAGCATCCATTCTCATCAAGCAGCTTTTCAGTCACCATTTTTTCATAGAAGTCCGCAGCATTAAGAAGAAGGAGTTCAACGTCTTCATAAAATCCCTGTGAAAGTCCACGAAGATAATTTACTGCATGGAGTCTGTATGAAATCAGGCACTCATATATCCAGGCATTGCCCATCATATCATCCTTTTTGATCAACTCATTATTCTCATTAAGCTTCTGCAAATACTTGATATACTCTTCCCATGCCCGAAATCCGAGCCAATACTCATCTGCATCCTCTTTATGAGCCATCTCAACAGCCTGCTTCAAAGATTCAATAGCGAACTCTTTTTGAGAATGGGGTGAGTCCTTTTTTGAGATGAACTCCACCACTCCCCAGGGAATGTCCGTTTCAACAATGATCTTTTTTCCGTTCTGCTGCATTGGATTGTAGCAAAGCCATTCTTCTCCATTCTTCTCCATTCTTTTGATACCCGATAATGATACCGTCCTCAATAGAGCCATACTGCAATGGGAATCCCCTATCAATACTTTCTTTGACAGCATCGCGAAGTTCCTGCACCCTTTCAGTGTCCTCGGATTTCACTTCAAATATTTTAATATTCCACGGACTTGATTTTGTCGAGCGGGAAACGCACATATAGCCGCAGCAGGAATGCGGAGAGCTGGGACAGAGAGCTTCTTTGAAAACCTGAAACCGAAATGCCAAACCGGACACACCGAGAAGGTATTCATAACTAAGCGGAGTTCCCAATGCTTCTAAAATCTTTGCCTGTGAACCGTGCACAGAACTTGTATATTCTTCAAAACTGAAGCCCTCGATCCCCTCGAGCCATACTCTATCATCTTCGCGATTTACTTTCAGTTTCACTTTTTGATCCTCCTGACAAAATAGACTGCCTGCATTTAAAGCAATGACAATCATAAATAACACGCATGCGTTAAATATTTTTATCATACGAACCTTAAATGATGGATAAAGCTCTATTCAGATTTGCGTCGCACACATGCACAGAATCCATGATAGATCATGCAGACGCCGCCGAAGGTCGAGATCAAACCCCAGAACAAGGGTCGGAAAAAAACATAGATGATAGAAGCGCCGGTATAGGGCAGCCGATAAACACCCCATGCAACAAGAATACATCCGATCACGATGAACATGTGTCCCAAAATAACAGTAACTTTTCTACCCTTGGTAAATCCTGTTCCGATGAGAGATATACCCACAATCAGCGGGAAAATACCTGCCAGTTTTCCGAGTAAGATCAGCATAGCTAATCCCATAAGCAGAAGGAATATACCGATTGAGAAACCGATAGGTTGTTTAATTTTCATTTTTGCTCCTTGTGTTTTATATTCCAAGTAATTTTAAAATTCCAAATAATTTTAGACATGCAACAACAACCGCAATGGTGATGACAACCTTTACAAAACCTGCGCCTTTTTTCACTGCGGCACGGACGCCGATAAATGCACCAAGCATGTTTCCTGCAGCAAGCAGCAAACCGTAGCCCCACATGATCTTATCGGAAACTGCAAATACGATCACGGCAAAGAATGTATAGCACATCACAATGAAAACTTTTACTGCATTTGCACGTATGAGATTAAAATCCTCAACCAAATTTAAAGTGGCAAGAAAAATAAAACCAACTCCTGCCTGAATGAATCCGCCATACAGTCCGACACAGAAAAATATGAGCACTTCGAGCCATTTCGGGATATTTTTTCTCGCTGCGGCTTCTTTTTTCTTGGGACGGAAAATTAGTACAAGCACAAGTATCAGCACCACGCCGAGTACTTTATCGAAAACCTGCGAGCTGAGTTCGACTGCAAATAACGAACCGATTATTGCACCTACGATCGCTGCAATGGTGATATGAATGACCGACTTGACCTCGAGTTCTTTATATTTCGCGAACCTGGCAGTACCGACTATATTCTGAAGAAGGATCGCCACCCGGTTTGTGGCATTAGCAATGGGAGAAGGCAATCCGAGCAGCACCAAAACCGGAAGCGTCAAGGTCGAGCCACCACCTGCAAGGGTGTTCATAAAACCGGCTGCCACACCGGCAAGAAACAATATTATATAAAGTATCATAGTAATTATTTCACCACCAGTCTCCTCCGCCAGCTGGCGGATACGCCTTGGCAAGCAGAGACCAACTGCCTTCGTTACACTACGGCACGACAAGCAGAGCACACAGAGAATTACAGCGTGTCATATTTCT
>CAYUTH010000127.1:0-6813 GCA_964447485.1 uncultured Candidatus Cloacimonadota bacterium
TCTGACCATCTAAAATCACACTTATTGATCTGTCCAAAAATATGATACCACCATAAAATTACCCACGAGAATCATGAAGGATGGATCTATAATACGAGTAAAAACTACTGCAATCAATATTTCGAACTGATAAAGTCGGAAAGAAAATTAAAAACTACATTAAAAATAAGACTTGCGGATGAGATCCAACAGAGAATTAATGAGACAAAAAATTATGCTGAACAGGAAAAAAACACATTATTAGAAGCAGTAAATGACGTAAAAGCAAGTCTTTCTGAGAAGGAACTCAAGACATATATATTTTATCTCCGATGTAAGAGGAACATAAAACAAATGCATCGAGCTTCTGGTGAGTCTTATTCGGCATTACGGCAGAGAGTATCAAGGATTAACAGGAAGATCAAAGCGGAAACTTTTCAAAGAATGGGTGTAATAACAACAAAAAAAATAATTACCCCACAAATAAATATTATTATTTTGAAATTCCTCCAAAGTTTTAAAGAGCATCTTGAGACAAACACTCTCAATAAGATGTTCTACTATTTTTCTAAAAAGGATATTAGTAATTATCATCCTACATTCGATATAAAAGAAGTACTGGATTATGAAGTTGATCTCGATGATTCAATATACACGATCCATGTAGTTTTTACAAACAAAAAAAATGAAAGTGAATCATTCTATTTTACCTTTACTATAGAGAATAATGCTCTAAAAGTACTCCAACCACCTACACCTCACCAGGAGCATTTTCGAGTTGGTATTGAAGATGGCGAAATGATTCTCAACTTATTGGATAAATACCCTGAAGACAGCACAGGCATTCATCAAATACCAGATGAAGAACTGGCAATTCTTAGAAAACTTATGGGAGAAGAGGAAGAATAAAGTTTGTAGAATTTAGAGTTTTTCTTTTAATTTCGAGAGAAATGTAAGGGCTTGGATAGGGGTAAGTGCATTCACATCCAGATTTTTTAATTCTTCGATAAGAGCTCGTTCTTTACTTGTTTTCTGAGAGAGCACTTCGATAAAAGACGTTTGGTTGATCTCTGCTTTTTTTCGTTTTGTCTTTTCAAGAATGCTGGATTCGTTGAATTCACTCTTTTCGAGTTCTTCGAGAATTTCCTGGGCACGTGCAATGACCTTTTGAGGAATACCTGCAAGTTTCGCGACCTGGATGCCATAGCTCTGATCTGCACTGCCTGGCACCACTTTTCTTAAAAAGATGATCCTGTCCTGATATTCTTTGGCAGTGATATTATAATTCTTCACTCCCTTATACACATTGGAAAGCTCTGTGAGTTCATGATAATGCGTAGCAAAGAGCGTTTTCGCAGCGATCTTCTTATTTTCATGGAGATATTCTACCACTGCCCAGGCAATGCTCAATCCGTCAAAAGTGCTCGTACCTCGTCCGATCTCATCGAGGAGAACAACACTGCGGGGAGTCGCATTATGAAGTATGTTGGCAGTTTCGATCATCTCTACAAGAAATGTGCTCTGTCCAAGCGCCAGGTTGTCGGAAGCACCCACACGGGTAAATATTTTATCAACAATACCTATCTTTGCAGAAGCAGCAGGAATGAACGAGCCCATCTGTGCCATGATTATGATCAAGCCGACCTGCCTTAAATAAGTAGATTTACCTGCCATATTAGGACCTGTAATGAGCAGTATCCTGTCTGAAGAATTATTCAGAAAAGTATCATTTGGAATGAACTCGTTGCCTGCAGAGAGTTTCTCAATGACCGGATGCCTTCCATCTTCAATATTTATCTCATGACCGTCATGAATTTCGGGTCGGATATAATGATTATAATACGCAATCTGAGAAAGGTTCGTGAGCACATCGAGAGTAGAGATGACCTCTGAGAATTGCTGAAATCGGGGAATGAAATTTTTCAGATTTTCCCGGATTTCAATGAAAAGTGCATACTCCAGTTGTGTACTGCGTTCTTCAGCGCCGAGAACCTGGTTTTCAAATTCCTTCAACTCGGGTGTTATATAACGTTCTGCATTTACCAGTGTCTGCTTGCGAATATAATCTTCCGGCACTTTGTCGAGATATGATTTCGTTATCTCGATGTAATAACCGAATACACTGTTATAGCGCACTTTCAACTTAGGAATTTTAGTTTTTTCGATTTCTTTCTGCTCAAGTTCCGCGATCCATTTTTTGCCGGTCTTACTCTTGTCCCTCAGCTCGTCCAGCTCTTGGTTATAGCCCTCTTTGATTATCCCGCCATCCTGTAACGTGAGTGGAGCATCATCTTTCAAAGCATTCTCAATGATAAGTATTACTTCATCAAAATTTTGGATGGAAGCGAATAAAGATTTGAGCAATTCGGAGTCACAACCCGAGATATGTTCCGACACGGGCTGAGCCAATGAGAGATAATTTTTCAGCGCGATCAGGTCACGGGGATATGCTTTATTTGTACCTAACTTGCTTATGATACGTTCGATATCACCAATTTCGGAAAGTATTTCTATGATGCTATTACGTGTGCGGCTTTTATCGAGAAGTTCATCGACACTGTCGTGACGCTGGATGATGAGCTCCTTTTTCATCAGTGGATTGAGCATCCAATTGACCAGTTTTCGTCCGCCCATAGGAGTTTTCGTCTCATCCATTACCTCAAGAAGCGTGCCATGCTGGGAACGTGTGCGCATGGATTCCGTGAGTTCGAGATTATGTCTGGATAGCGCATCCACCTGCATGAATTGCCCTTCCGAATAGAAGCTGAGTGTGTTGATGTGAGAAAGATCACTATCTTTCAAGTCTTTGATGTAAGACAGAATTGCTGCTGATGCGCAGACCGCAGTGTTTTTTTCCGAAAGTCCGAATCCTTCGAGTGAGAGGATATTAAAATGGCTTTTTAGAATATCTTTAGATTCAGGAAATTCGTAACGCCAGGTTTCATATTCTGTAAAAGCAGGATTATAAAAAAGACTGATCTTTTGCTTAAAATCAGATTCTATTGTTTCCGGAATAAGAATTTCCGTAGGATGAATTCTTGCAATTTCATCGACAAGTCTATCGAGGGGAACTTCCGTGCAGGTAAATTCGCCAGTAGAAATATCTATAGATGCAATGCCGCAGGTTGTTTTCCCTTCATACACTGCACTGAGGTAATTATTTCCTTTTCCCTGAAGAAAATTTTCTTCGAGAATAGTTCCCGGAGTGATCACTTCGACGATTTTTCTTTTTACAAGTTTTTTTGCTTTTTTCGAATCTTCGACCTGCTCGCATATTGCGACTTTTACTCCCTGGTCCAATAATTTTTTCAGATAATTTTCGAGCGCATGATAGGGGAATCCGGCAAGAGGAACGGGATTTTTCTTATTTTTATCTCTTGTTGTAAGTGTTATTCCCAGTAGCTTTGAAGCTCTTTTTGCGTCCTCAAAAAAAGTTTCATAAAAATCTCCCATTCTGAAAAGCAAGAGTGCGTCAGGCTGCTCCTTTTTGATGGAAAGGAACTGCTGAATGAGAGGTGTATGTTCGTGCGGAAGGTCAGGAGAGATCTTTTTTGTCATGGTTTTTTATACACGTATGAGCTGATGTTTTCTTCTGCAAGCCGCTTCTTTTTATAGAGTGCTTCTTCTTCAGTTGAATAGGGACCGACACCAACTGCATAATAAATTTTTCCGTTCACGGATTTTGTAAAGACAAACGTGTTTTTCACACCCATTTTTTTATACTCTTCCTCTGCCTGATGAGCTTGGGTTGAGCTGTCCAGAGCAGCAAGCTGAACGATATATTTCTTCTCAAGAAGCTCATCTGTCTGGGGTAAAGTCGTGAGAGAAGATGAATAGTGCCCCTGTTCGATCAAAGAAACGAGCTGCTGTTCTGCAAGAGGTGAATACTGTGAATACGGATAGTCATTTGTAAGTGTTTTGTAATGGGTAATCGCATCAGTATATTCTGCCCTTTTTTCATAACTCAATCCCATCAAATAAAGTATGTAGGGATTAAAGTTGCTGTTTGGGTTTTCTTCCTGTATTTGTGAGAACTGATCGATAGCTTTCGAATACTGCCTGAGTTCGTAATAAGCAGTACCGCAATTGAGCATTGCAAGCTCTCTCTGGGAAGAATCAAGAGATATGTTGATGAACTCTTTATATGAAGTGATCGCAGGAAAATACTCCGCATTACAAAAAAGTGCTTGCGCTTTCATGAAGAGAGCTTCTGAGTAATACAAAGAGAAGGTTTTTGTAAACAGTTTTTCCGAATACTGCTTCGCTGCTTTCCAATCTTCATGAGTCAGACTGATCTTCGCAAGATGGATGAGTGCCCTATCGGTATATGCGTTTTCTTTCTCTTTCAGTATTTCTTTATAATAAAACGAAGCATCATTTGCATTATCCGCACATTGTCCCAAGAGATAGAGTATTTCGACTTTTTCTTCGTCAGCGTTACACTGCGGGAGCATAGATTTCAACTTTTGAAAGGCAGTAGTATACTCATTCTTTGAGATATGATTATATATGACAGAAAGGGACTGCCCCCATAAGGACATCAAGCAAACGGAGAAAAAGACTATGATCAGGCAGATAGTTTTTTTCATAAACAGAATATTAGCTGCTCATTAATTTTAGGAATTCCTGATTATTCTTGGTTCCTTTCATCTTGTTCTTAAGAAGTTCTATCGCATCATAGGGATTTTGATTTTTGAGGATCTTACGAAGAATAAATACACGATTTCTCACTTCGTCGGAGAGGAGCAGCTCTTCGCGTCGCGTCCCGGAAGTGATAAGATCGATTGCAGGGAACATACGCAGGTCACTGATGGAGCGGTCGAGTACAAGCTCCATATTACCAGTGCCTTTGAACTCTTCGAAAATAACCGTATCCATTTTACTTCCTGTGTGAATGAGAGCGGTTGCCATAATAGTCAAACTGCCGCTTTCTTCTGTGTTACGTGCGGCTCCGAAGAAGCGTTTCGGTTTGTGAAGTGCATTTGCATCGACACCACCGGAAAGTACTTTTCCGCTTGCAGGCATGAGAGTGTTATATGCTCGGGCAAGACGTGTGATACTATCAAGCAATATAACCACATCGCGTCCGTATTCAACCATTCTCTTTGCCTTTGCCATGACCATTTCGGCAAGGCGCACATGATGATGTGCGGTTTCATCGAAAGTGGAGCTGACAACTTCTGAGTTTTCAGGTTTGACGATGCGCTTCATTTCAGTGACTTCTTCCGGACGCTCATCAACAAGAAGGATAATCACATATACTTCAGGATGGTTTGTGAGGATTGCATTTGCAAGCTTTTGAAGCAGCACTGTTTTTCCTGTGCGGGGTGCAGCAACAATGAGTCCTCTTTGCCCTTTTCCAATCGGTGTGAAGAGGTCGATTATCCGTGTTGAAAGTTCGTCCTGATCGGTCTCCAGGTTGAGTTTTTCTTCGGGATAAAGCGGTGTCAGATAATCAAAATTCGGGGTTTCATATGCGCGCAACGCCGGTTCGTTATTGATCGCATCAATTCTGATGAGAGCGAAGTATTTTTCATCTTCTTTTGGTGAACGTACAGGTCCGGAAATGATATTTCCCTGTTTGATGTGAAATTTTTTCACCTGGGCTTTGGATACATAAATGTCGCTTGGTCCGCTTATATAATTGGATTGTGGCGAGCGCAGAAAACCGTATCCTTCGGGGGTAAGATCGATCACACCTGTGGTGAAGACCAATCCTTCATTTGCTGCCTGAGCATCGAGGATCGCGAACATTAAAGCTTCTTTATTCATAGTTTTAAAGTTCTTTATTTCATAACCTTTTGCGATCTTGTGAAGTTCAGGTAAGGTCATTTTTTGCATTTCTTTTAGATCAATTAAATCTTCCATAATACTCCTAAATATTTATGATTTTTCATTTTTATTTTTTCTTTGTTTTATTTTAAAATTTTCTTCAGCCGCTGATTTTCTAATGTATAAGGGTTCTACCTTTGCAATGTCATCAGCTTCATACATGTCACAGCCCTTATTGTTTTCTATGATATCGATCAAGGATGCAGCCTTCGGATAACAGTTAATTTCCTTTGCGAAGTTCAGAATGGCATCAGTATCAAACAACGCTTGTTTTATTTTGGAGTTGACTTGTCCAATAATTAGTGTTTCATTATCTACAATTTTCATAATTTGTTCAAGCTTCGCAAAAGCAGGTGCGTGTATTTCAGTAAGTTCCGATGAATACACAGCAAAATAATATTCATCCCTTCCTGCATCCATGAGTGCACAAATATTTGATGAAACCGATGAGGCATTGTTCGCAAGAGATCTCAGTGTTGACGTTGCGTACAAAGGTATTTTCAAACCGAAACAGAGTCCTTTGGCAGTAGAGAGCCCGATACGTAGTCCTGTAAAAGAACCCGGTCCGACTGAAACCGCTATCGCTGAGATGTCTTCAAGCTTCATATCTGTTTGAGCAAGCAGGTTTTCAACTGTGGGCAAGAGGCGTTCCGAATGAGTCTTTTTTGCTCTGATGGTCACATCTGCAACGATCTGACCATTACTGGAGAGAGCAATACTTTCGTAAGCTGTGGAAGTCTCAAAAGCGAGAATGTTCATATCAGCAGTTATTTACCGGTTTGTCTCCAAGAGGATTGCTGGAAACCTTTGCGGATTGGTTGGGATGAGGAACGACGCAGAGAAAGCGTAATAGAGTATCGTCAGTGTTTTTGAATTGATGTTTTAAATGTGGTTCAACAAAGATGACATCCCATTGCTGAAAGGATCTTTCTCCTTCTTCTATAACCAACACGCCTGTGCCCTGAAGTACGAAAACTTCATGTTCCCATTCATGGGAATGAA
>CAYUTH010000128.1:0-6769 GCA_964447485.1 uncultured Candidatus Cloacimonadota bacterium
CATCTCTCCTAAAAAAATGGCGGAGAGGGCGGGATTCGAACCCGCGGTAAGCTTGTGGCCTACACACGCTTTCCAAGCGTGCTCCTTAAGCCAGCTCGGACACCTCTCCGTTTATGTTCGTTCTCTTCTTCTGAAAAAATTCTTTTAAAATTTCGCCGCATTCACGAGCCATGACACCGCTCTTTAACTCCGGATTATGATTCAGGCGTCTATCATAAAGGATATTATACAATGAGCCGCACGCACCATTCTTTTCGTCAAAAGCACCAAATACAGCTTTATCGATACGTGAAAGAATTATGGCTCCGGCACACATGGAACAAGGTTCCAAGGTGACATACAACGTACAGCCAGAAAGCCACTTACCAATCTTTTTTTGAGCGAGCTCGATTGCACATTTCTCGGCATGCGCCAGCCCATCTTTGCTTGATTCAGTTGAATTATGAGCACTTGCTACAATTTTTTCATCTTGAATGATCACTGCACCAACTGGTACTTCATCCTCTTGAAATGCCTTCTCAGCTTCTTCAAGCGCTAATCTCATCCAGTATTCATCACTATGTGCTTTCATCGAATGTGCTTGTTTATTTTAGGTTGGTATTCATTGTCAATTTTTCCTCATTAATGCGAAGAATGGGTCAATCAAATAAAGATATTGACCAATTTGACACCTTATCCGCAAACTAACAAAAATCTATTTCGATAAGGATGTTCGATGCCATCTGCTTTTAATTGGTCAGTTACCTCTATAGAATTTTGCATGACCGCGTTACGCACCCTTGTAAGCCACCACATCCTTTTTGCAATTGGTGTTGTGCTTATTATCGGATACCTTCTTGGAAAACTTGCTGACAGGCTAAAACTCCCGGTTGTCACTGGCTACATCATTGCGGGTATTCTTCTTGGAGAATCGATCGGCAATGTTATCGAACTCAAAATGGTTCATGCGCTTCGCCCTATTACAGAAATTGCTCTTGGACTTATTGCTCTTGCTATTGGTGGAGAGTTCTCCAGATCAAAACTGAAATCTATCGGCAAAGAAGTACTCATTCTCACCTTTTTTCAGATAGGGCTGACTTTTGTGCTTGTTTCCGGCTCATTGATACTTATTGGTTTTAAATATGAATTCTCTCTTCTTCTAGGAGCAATCGCCACTGCAACTGCTCCTGCTGCCACTGTTGCTATTGTGCAATCGCTGCGTGCGCGTGGTAAATTCATTGATTATCTCTATGGACTGGTAGCTCTTGATGACGCAGGATCTGTAGTTCTTTTCGGCTTGGTTTTTGCTTTTGTAGGACTCACATTGCCGAATATTAGCGGCATAAAGAATAATCCTATGATAATGATATTTACTGCTCTCGGCGAGATTTTTCTTTCTATCATAATCGGAATAGTCGTTGGGTACATTCTCCATAAAGCCACGCACAAAAAACAAAATAAAAGCGAGATCATGATCATAGCCCTCGGCATGATCTTTATCGTGATCAGTCTTGCGCATCCGCTTCATATATCGCCACTTATCACGAATATTGTTATTGGTGCAACATTAGTAAATCTATCACCTAAAAATCAAAGAATTTCACGGATCCTCGAAGGCTTAACTCCGCCTATTTATGCGCTGTTTTTCGCGATTGCAGGAACTGAACTGCAGCTTGGAATTTTCACTCAACCCGGCATTCTTATTCTCGGAGTGATCTTCGTCATAGCCCGCATGATCGGAAAATATTTCGGGGTGTATCTTGGCGCACTTTCATCTCATTCTGATCAGCCGACAAAGAAATATCTTGGAATTTGCATGTTCCCTCAAGCAGGTGTTGCGATCGGACTTGTGCTCATGATACAAGCATCACCCATTATTGCAAATGCCACTTCCGAAATGCAGCTCCTGGCGATCAATATGGTAAATATTGTCATTTTTTCTGTCTTTATAAATGAACTCATCGGACCTGTGCTTTCTAAATGGGCAATCATAAAAGGCACAGGTATAAAACCTTGATTTGAGGTAATATTATGTTACTTTTAGAAAAACTATGCAAAGAAAGTTGCTCTGCTTCTTTCCAGGCAAAGAAAAAGGATGAAGCACTTCATGAGCTTGTGCAACTTCTAAAAAAGTGTCCTAAAATTAAAGATATTGAATCATCAAAAATATATTCTGCGTTGAAAGAGAGAGAGAAACTCGGCAGTACGGGTCTTGGTGGCGGAATAGCTATCCCTCATGCGAAAATAGACGGACTTAATGATTTCGTACTCGCTCTTGCAATCTCCCAAAAGGGTGTGCAGTTCGATGCTATCGATAACAGAAAAGTGCATATCTTTTTTGTGCTGCTTGGACCATCAAACTCACCAAACGAACATCTGAAATTACTTTCTGCGATATCCCGGACGCTTCGGGATGAGGATATAAAGAATGAACTTATCGCTTCAAGATCAGGAGAATCTATTTACGAGACTATTGCAATGAGCAATGGTGAAGAAGCAAAAAAAGAGCTTCCCCAGGAAAAGAAAAAACTCCTCATGATCATCCTGTATGAACAGAAATATCTTGAAGATATCATGGAACTTTTTCTTGAACTCGGCGTGAAGGGTTCGACTGTTATCGATTCTCAAGGTATGGGCGGGATCCTCACAAAAGTACCGCTTTTTGCGGATTTTATAAACTTCCTCGGAGAAAATAAAAATTACAGTAAGACGATTTTTGCGATCATTGGCGAATCCGAGCTGCACACAATCATTCGAGGTGTTGAAGATCTCCTCGGCGACCTTGACAAGCACGGAGGTGCCTCGATCATTGCACTTGACATACATTTCGTCAAAGGCACAATGGAATACATGTAGAATTTTAGGAGCAGAATGAAAAAATTATTATTGATCGTATTAGTGTTATTCATATTTCAATTTTTACAGGCAGATCCTCCTGCCACATATGACCTGCGTAACGTGGGTGGACAGAACTACGTTACCTCAGTTAAAAACCAGACAGGCGGTACATGCTGGACCCATGGCGCAATGGCTTCGATCGAAGGCAATCTTATGATGACCGGAGTCTGGATCGCAAATGGAGAGATCGGTGAACCGAACCTTGCGGAATATCATCTCGACTGGTGGAACGGATTCAACCAATTTAATAATGATGACCTCACACCCCCTTCAGGTAGCGGATTGGAAGTGCATCAGGGTGGCGATTACCGCGTGACTGCCGCATACCTCTCGCGGGGAGAAGGTGCAGTTCGTGATATTGATGGACAATCCTATAACACAGCACCGGCACGATCCGAGCCAAGCTATCATTTTTATTATGTGAATGACATCGAATGGTATGTTGCAGGAACTGACCTCAGTAATATAAATACTATCAAAAACAAAGTTATGGAACATGGTGTGATGGGTACCTGCTTGTGCTATGACTCACAATTCATCAGCAGCTATATCCATTATCAACCTCCTACTTCTACCCTTGATCCAAACCACGCAGTTGCAATTGTGGGATGGGACGACAACAAGGTCACACAAGCTCCTCTCCCGGGCGCATGGCTGATAAAGAATAGCTGGGGTGAGAGTTGGGGATTGAGCGGTTACTTCTGGATATCCTATTATGATAAGCACTGCGGACAGAATCCTGAAATGGGTGCAGTTTCCTTGTATAATGCTGTGCTTCAGCCATACAGCAAGATCTATTATCATGATTATCACGGCTGGCGGGATACATTTACCCAATATAATAAGGCATTCAATAGATTCGTAGCTGAGGATGATGAAATATTGCAGGCAGTCTCCTTCTTTACCGCAACAGAAAATGTTGATTATACAGTTAAAATATACGATGATTTCCTGGGTGGAATTCTGCAAAATGAACTCAGTTCACAGACAGGTTTTATCGAATATACCGGACTTCATACCATCACTCTGGATACTCCGGTCACACTCAACGTTGGAAATGATTTTTATGTGTATCTGGAGCTTTCGGATGGAGGACTTGCATTTGATAGGACTTCCGATATACCTGTACTCCTTGGAGCGAATTACAGAACGATTGTCGAATCTTCAGCCAATCCGGGTGAAAGCTACTATAATAATGGTTTTGGATGGCTCGATCTGTTTGATTATAATTTTTCAAATCCAACCTGGGATGAAAGTGCAAATTTCTGCATAAAAGCGCTGACAAAAGAAAGAGGTATCTGCATCCATCCTGAAGAATCTTTCAACTCATCGGGACCAGCCGGAGGTCCATTTTCTCCTTCTGAAATGACTTATTTCATTATAAATAATGAAGCTTCAACTATCTCTTTTGAAGCATCATACGATCTTTCCTGTGATTGGATAACCCTTTCAGGTGATGTATTCTGCTTTATCGCAGCAGGTGATACTGCAGAAGTGACCGTGCAGATAAATAATAATGCAAATATTTTACAGAATGGACTTCATTCTTCATCAATTTATTTTACAAATGTATCAAATCATTATGGCGACACGACACTTGAGGTAAAGCTGGCTGTGGGTGAACCTACCCTCCGACATAGCTGGTATATGGATGCTAATCCTAACTGGAACAATCAAGGGCAATGGGCATTCGGGCAGCCGACAGGTGGCGGTGGACAATATGGAGGACCCGATCCAACTACGGGTTATACGGACGATAATGTGATGGGATATAATCTTAACGGAGATTACCCGAACAACCTTTCCGAAACAAATCTCACTTCTTCAGCGATAAACTGCTCCGGAATGTATGGGGTCACCTTGAAATTCTGGCGCTGGCTCGGTGTGGAACAGCCACTCTATGACCATGCTTACGTGCGGATAAGTAATGATGGAAGCAACTGGTATACAGTGTGGGAAAATGAGGAAACGATTGAAGACTATGCGTGGACACAGATGGAGTTGGATATTTCAGAATATGCCGACGATCAGGCAAATGTGTATCTTCGATGGGTCATGGGTGAGACAGACGGTGGCTGGCAATACTGCGGTTGGAATCTCGATGATATTGAGATCTATGCGTATGATGCTGTCTATCACCCGATTGAGCTCTACTCATTTGAAACTTCCTATGTTGACTCAACTAACTCCGTACTTCTAAGCTGGATGACTTTGTTTGAAACGGATGTAATCGGCTTTAACATATTCCGATCAGAAACAGATGATTTTGCAACTTCTTCAAAAATAAATTTATCAATAATCCCAGGACATGGAACTTCGACAAATCCTCATAATTATGAATTCAATGACGAAACTGCGAACGTCACTACTCAGTATTACTACTGGCTGGAAGTTATTGATTATGAGGGTGGTTCTAGCATTTATGGTTCTTTCATTTACGAACCCAATGTGAGCAACGATGATGAACCTGCCGCACAACATCTCTCTTTATATAGTTATCCTAATCCGTTTAGACAGTCAACTGAGATTTCTTATTCACTTGCAAAACCAGAGCAAGTAAAAATCCAGATATACAACCTGAAGGGACAACTCGTAAAGACACTGCTCGATGAAGATAAACCTTCGGGAGAACATTCAGTAGAATTGTACACCGATGAGATGAGTTCTGGCATTTACTTCTGCAAATTAACAACGAATAAAGCATCCTCCATACAAAAGTTAGTAATTATCAAATAGTCCAAATTCATTGGATTTTATATCAATTTGATATATCATATATCATTCACACATTGATTTCAGCTTAATTACACATTCGTTATTTCAATTAATAATTTTTTAACTCCCTGTCATTAAGTAAGTTGCTCAATTCACGGTAATTTTTGGCACGGTATTTGTATAATGAAAAAGAAAAGTACATAGAGGTGTTCACATGAAGCAGAGATCAATAATTTTAATATGGAAAGATAGAAAGAAACTATATAACCTCCCTAAGAAATAACATAGCTTCACAAAGGGAAGCGCCCTGCTTCCCTTCCCTTTTTCAAAATTTCAAATAATGAAAGGAGAAACAAATGAAAAAGTTAAGTGTAATCCTGGTTGTCTTGCTCTTCGGAGCAGCAGCTATGCTCAATGCAGATGAACCCTTCACCTTTACGGTGGACGGATGGGGACAGGAGGATGTCCAAATTGACATCGACATGTCTGATCTGGAGCAGTTAAAACAACTCAAGAATCTCAATGATGATCAAATCAAAAAGATCCAGATTTCCATGTCAGGTGAATACAACTCCGATACTCCTCTTCTCGGTGTGTATCTTGCAGATATGACCTTCAAAGAAGCTTATGAAATGCACTATGATTATAATTATGGTGTTCTGCTTTCCGGCATAGTACCAGGTGGCGGAGCTCAACAAGCCGGTCTCATGAAAGGTGATATCATCATGGAGTTTGATGACCAAAAGCCCAGATATGAAGTTCAGCTCACAACGATGATCAAGAGCAAAAAAGCCGGCGATGCAGTTGATATTGTTTTCTTCAGAAATGAACAGATCTTCGAAACCGTAGCAGTGATTCAATCACGTGCAACACCAAAAATCGACGCATCAACAGGTGAAGTTATTATCACCCAGAAGACCAAAATTGATGCAGGTGGCGGCGGCGGTGGCTGGATTCCTATGTGGTTTGTCGATAAGAACAAATTTGAAGATGTAAATAAAGTAATTGAAGATTTCGGTTTTGCTCCGCTTCATGAAGACGGCATGTTCCTGAATGGCTTTGGTGGTAAAGGAAACATCGGCAAGAACTGGTTCCTTGGTGGAATGGGTGAATGGTACTCGATAGACAGAAAAATGATCGATACTACCGGTGTGAAAAGAATGAAATATAGTCTTGG
>CAYUTH010000129.1:0-6739 GCA_964447485.1 uncultured Candidatus Cloacimonadota bacterium
ACCAATTAGCAGCTATTTTTTGATATTAACCCACAAAATTGCATCGAAAGCAGGCGTTTGAATTTGCTGGAATCGATCATGAAGTATTGACAGGCCTGCTATACCAGCACGACTTTAATACCGGCGAAGGGGTTGTTCTCGATTCAATATTTAATTATTATGGCACTAGTTCTTCCATGCATTCTTATACCTTTGACGATTACCCGCATTTACAGACTCTAAGTATTTATTTACAAGATGATATCAGAGGAACCGTCTTTGGTCGTTGCTATGATATAATGCTGGGACTTCGGTATGATAGTTTTAATCCGATTAGTTTGACCAAAGCCAAACATGGTGTTTTCCTTAATCCGCGTTTTAATTTCCGGTATTTCTTTAACAATGATATGCGAATTCGATTTGGTGCCGGTCGTACGGCAAAAACAATAAGCCTGGGAAACATATACGATCCTCCGTCGTATTGGACGCATCTGATAAATGGTGAATATATCCAAGAAGTCCAGGAAGAATATAATCCTGAACTGCAAAGTTATACAACTGCAAAATATGAATTGTCCTTCGATTGGAAACCGGTCGATATCATCGGCATGTCGATTACCGCTTATATTTCTAATTCGGATGATCAAAGTCGTTCGGTGACATATCCTTGGGGATATTATGATAATCCGGATACGATTACGCGGAAGTCGTTTTCGATAAATAGAAACGTCGGCAAATATCAAAGCAGTGGCGTTGAATGGACCATGAATACAAAACGTATTAGAAATTTACAATTCAAGACAAATTTGACATATCGGTTTACGAAAAGTGGAAGCAGTGGGCTAAGATACGATAGCAGTCCGGATACAACCTGGGAAGATATCTGGTACGTTCCGTCATCAACATGGAAGGAAAAAGTGATTGTTGACATGCAGGTTAATTATATTAGTAAACGCCTTGGTCTCTGGATGACTGTCGATGCACAATATATTCCATTGGAACACCGAAAAGTGGTATACAATTCAAATTCAACAATTTTACTGGATGACGATATTAAACAATACGTCGTGTGGTATCAGGGTATGAATTACTGGTATGATACTATAATGGATGATTTCTCTGGTTATTGGCTCTTTAATTTTCGAGTTACAAAATCTCTTTCAACCAGAAGCGAGATTTCTCTCTATATAAATAATATATTTGATGACAGGGCAATGTATAAAGATTATGATGAATACTGGAAAGAGCGCAACCCTGAACTGTATTTTGGTATGGAGGTTAGCTGGCAATGGTAAAAAACACTGTTGTTTCAATTTTATTGACAATAATGCTGATGATCAATAGTTCTTGTTTTAAAGAACAACCAAATTTTAACGATGGCAACCTAGATGTTTCTATTTATGTTAAAATTAAATCTGAATTTTATGGTATTAATGAATGTCTTGATTCCACGGAAGTGACTTTAAGTACGATTGAATATGATGTCCCGGCCATTGTTGCGACGACAGACTCTAACGGGCATGTTCGGTTCGATGGATTAAGCTGGGCGAATTATTACGTTTCCGGGCTTCGCAAACAATATCCAGTGCCAACTGAAAGTGGATTTGAAAAAGCAGAGCTGCGTGGCGGAAAAGATGTCGTTCCCGACAATGAAGTATATGTTGACACTCTCTTTTTAACCGGTCCGCAGCCTCCCGGGATAAAACTGAATGAGTTTTATACTTGTGGTCCGCCGAATAATTTTTATTATTATTCAGATCAATATTTTGAGTTATACAACTCCTCGAATGATACGCTGTATCTTGACGGCATTCAGTTTTGCCGGATGGGTACCGGTCTTGAAAATGTCACGTATATATTTCAATTTCCCGGCGAACCAGTTGTCGGCCGGGAATATCCGATTTATTCGAAACAGTTTGTCGTTTGTGCCCGGACGGCATTTAATCATAAAAGATACGTATTTAACAACCGAACTAGTGTCGATCTAAGTAATGCTGACTGGGAGTTTTATAATGAATCTGATCCAACGGATTATAACAATCCTGATGTTCCCAATATCGGTAATATTCTAGATGGTCATTATATAGACTTTTCTGTGAATTTAATAACCGATGTGGTTTTAATTGCTGATGGATCTGACGAAAATTATTTAGACGGAATTGATATCAATTCTGTCATCGATTGTGTTGAATATTCATCCTCTCCCACCCATATTAAAGAAATTGAAGAGGAACTCGATTATGGATATATAGGCATCGGTATGATGACCTATTGCGGAAAATCCATTGAAAGAAAGACTCCTGGTTTTGACACAAATAATTCTACAATTGATTTTGAAATTAATGCAAAACCGACCGTTGGGTATCAACATGGGAGGAGCAAATAGATGAAAATATGTCCTATATCTATGCGTTCTTTAGTGTTTCTATTGATATTGACGTCGTTATCATCTGCATATGAAAATCAACTTTTTCAAGACATAGATTTCAAATATCAAGACGGTTATTCAATTACTGACTATGAATTTAGCCGCAATCCGGCTGTTTTTAATATGGGTGTTGACCGGGATTATAATCTGTATCGTACCTATAATGGTTTGCTTCAGAATAATAATAAAAGATTGTTTGATCCGTCAATGAACCGGTCATATGGAGTCAGTTTTTTCAGTAATAAAATTTTAGATCAGAAATCCACATTGGCAACGGCAGTAGTATTTGACTGGTCGAAACACTATGATGAATACGGTTCGCTTGAAAAGAATTTTTACGAGCATTATTTCGCCTTTGCCGATAGTACCACTGGAAATACCACGTATTATGGCCCGCGACTTTGGATTTTATATAATAGGGATATCTCGGATCAACTTGTTTCTGCATTACAGATAGAATATGGTATTGAGAGGGGTCTGAAGGACGTATATACTGAATGCATGACCATATTTCGGAATGTCAATGTTAAATTGGGGATTGCGTACCATTCTCGAGATGGTTCATTTGTTTCGGGAATTTTCGGACGGTATTTTGATCGTCAGGGAAAATATGAAGCCGTCGACGATTTACTCGATGCAGTTAATTTTACGTATATTGGATATCATGTTTACCGGCCGGAAAATCCGCGAAGTTCAAATAATAAAAGTGATTGGGCCACCGGACATGAAGCCGGACTTTACTTTCATAAAGGAGATTTTTTACTAAAAGGCATAGAACTTCGATCAACCTTTTTATTAGGAGGATTTGAGAATACCATTAAAACCGGTTCAAGCTCCCAGCCGATTCAAGTCGGATATTGGGTTCGGAATGCTATTGATCTGGAAAACAGATTGGCCTATCGGATCGATGAGTTCCGTAGTGAAATTGGTTTAGTATATAATATTAATAGTACTACTGATTGGGCTAAGCATGGCCAATTTGAAGTTAACTTACTGGATAATAATTCATCAAGCTATGACCTGGGATTGGATTTGAAAACGAAACCTTTTAAAATGTTAATAATCGAAGCCGGGTATGCGATTGGTTCAGGTGACGTTGAATACAATGAATACACCGGTGATTTTACATTTGATGAAAAGCTGGATCGTACTCGTTTATACATTGACGGAGATATTCGGTTAAACAGCATTTCAAACCTGTATCTTGGATATGAAAATATTGTTGAGGAGCCGTTCTTTTACTGGAACACTCCCGAATTCAATATATCGAATGTTTATCTTGCCTGGGACCGTCTATTTGTTATTGGACGGATTGGATTTCGTGTTGATTGTAGTGTTTGGAACCCTAGTGATTCTGGCCAGAATATTAAATACTATGGTATTAGTTTGAATTTTAGTAAATAAAATGTTTGATATTGCTAAATAATGAGAAGAAAAAACAAAAAAAGGAGGACAACATGAAAAAGTTGTTAGTATTTTTCACAATTGTATTATTGGTCTCCCTGACTGCTTTTGGACAGTGGGAAGTTGTCAAGCAGGGTGATGAACTGCTTAGTGATTTTAAATTTAGTACTTTTGGCAGTGGATTTATGCTGGATGTTAATACCGGCTGGTATGTTGGAAATGACGGGCTGGTTATCAAAACCATTGATGGTGGTGCTAGCTGGGCGACAGTTCGAGACGCCGATGACAGTGGTGTTGATTGGGATGATGTAGAATTTGTAGATGCAAATACCGGTTATACTTGTGGTACTGATGGTTTTATTTTTAAAACGACTGATGGTGGTGTTAATTGGACCATGATTGGTGATACGGCGAATTACAAAGTTGACTTTTCATTTCTGAAAGTAATTGATGCTAATACCGCCTTTTTTGCCGGAGATGATGCTGTTTTATTAAAAACGACTGATGGTGGTGCAAACTTTGTAAAAAGCGATAACACATTTGAAGGCCAGGACTTAGATGGTGGTATTGATTTCTGCAGTGCTAATGTTGGTGTTGTTGCTTCCGATGACAATGGAGGTTATACATGGTATACCCATGATGGTGGTAATAGCTGGAACGTGTCAATGATTAATGCACTTACTCCATCTCCTTTCGGTGTCACTAAGTTTAATGTTAAATATGTCGGCGCCGGGGATGATTCCACGATCGTATTAGGAACAAAATATAGGGTTATATTAATCTCACAGGATGGTGGTAAATCGTATACCTGGAAAGGTGATTATACCCTAGCTACAGACTATTATTATGCGGTGTCTGTTATTGATGAAAACACATTTTTCTTAGGTGGTGACGGTTTGACAGTAAGAACCACCGATGGTGGCGCCAACTGGGATTCATTGAATACAGGTACTGGCCAAGAAATAGTATTTATGAACTTTATTGATGCTAACAACGGTTTTATTTTTGCCACATATAACCAATGGATGAAGACAACGGATGGAGGTGATACGTTTTCACCTATTCTGGATTGGCCGAGTGTTTTATACAGAGGTATTGGGGCCACAAGTAGTACGATTTTCGTAACCGCTTTTGCCGGTGGTGAGATTACAAGCAGTAGCGATGGCGGAACGATTTGGACCTATCCAACTAATTTATCAACAGACGGTATAATTGGTAACCTTGATATATGTGAATTTTTTGATGATAATAATGGTATAATTGTTGGCCCAAATGGTAATTTGATTAGAACCACTGATGGCGGGACAAGTTGGACATTTATTGACAATCCAATGTATGTGAGTGGTAAGACAATTTCCGCGCTTGCTTATTATTCAACAGACACGGTCTTTGCCGGCGGTTCCTCTGGATATCTGATGCGGTCAGTTGATGGCGGCTTAACCTGGAGTGACACTTATCTTAGTGTCACCACAAAGGCAATTTATGGGATTTTGCCAATTGATGGAAAAACGGTCCTTGCTTGTGGCCAGTCAGGGTATTTGTACAAAGCAGAATTTGTAGATGCTGCCACGGTTGATGACAGTTTATATGCAACTGGAACAGATGATGATTTTAATGCAATAGTAAGCCATGCCGATTCCATCTTCTTGTTGTCTGATGAAGGAAATCTTTTTAAAACTTCTCTCAATGACCTTGATTCACTTACGCAGACTGTTGTAGATGATGCTACCGATGAGATGAACGATATCGTTTTTGTTGACGACACTTTGGCGTTTATTGTAGGTAAAAGTGGAAAAATCTATCGTTCTGAAGATGCCGGTATGACCTGGACTGCGGAGACAAGCCCAACGACAGAGAACATTTATAGCATTATTTATTTTAATTATGCTCTCTGGGTTACGGGGGGATCGGCCGGTAGTGGTGTAATAATCAAACTACAATTGGAAGAACCTGCAGAACCCATTACGGGCATTGTAATTAATGAATTTCTGGCTAGCAATGATGCTTCCTGCACCGATGAAAATGGTGATTATGATGATTATATCGAGCTGTACAATGCCGGAGAAGTAGCAGTTGATATCGGTGGACTGTATGTAACTGATGATCTGAGTGATCCGACTGCCTGGCAGATTCCGGATACAAATTCTACGCTGACGACAATTCAACCGGGTGGTTTTCTGGTACTTTGGGCTGATAAAGAATCTGAACAAGGTGTATTACATGTTGATATCAAGCTCAGCGGTGACGGTGAACAAATAGGGTTGGTACAGGTAATAGGTTCCGAGACAATCTTTATTGATTCATTATCCTTTGGTGCACAAACGGAAGATATTTCTTGCGGACGTTATACGGACGGTAGTAACAACTGGATGTTAATGGATCCAACTCCAGGGGCGGTGAATGTTAATGTTGTAGCCATCGATAACACCGATTTGAGTATTCCGACAAGCTTTGCACTTCGCCAGAACTATCCGAACCCATTCAACCCGGTAACCAATATTTCTTTTGATTTACCAAAAGATTCTCAAGTAAAATTAGCTGTGTTTAATATGGTTGGTCAACAGGTTGCGGTATTAAAGAATGAAGTGATACAAGCGGGTTCTTATAATATTCAGTTAGATGCAAGTCATTTGGCAAGCGGTGTATATTTTTACCGCATTCAGGCCGGTGACTTTACTTCTCTGAAGAAAATGATCCTGCTGAAATAATATTAGATGATGTTTGTAAGATAAGAGGGCTGCCTGCTGGTAGCCCTCTTATAGACCTGCAAAAACCCTTTTGTTTTTTTAATTTTTCAACACAAATAAAAATGCTGCGATTACGGCGGTACATAGACATTGGAGCAAATAATGAAGGCTAATTTTTTACACAATAAAACCAAACTGGTTATTCAGGCAGCATTACTGACATTACTCTTGGCTATGCTGG
>CAYUTH010000130.1:0-6717 GCA_964447485.1 uncultured Candidatus Cloacimonadota bacterium
CCGAATAATAAAAGCAAAATAAACCGTTTACATGAAAGCTCGGGATTTACACTTTGCTTCAACATCTTATCCTCCAAATTATTTCTTTTTTTACGTGTTCATAAATTAAGCTTAACTATTTTTCTGACGTTAACATTCTCTCCGGTTTTCATGTATATGAAATACATGCCGGCGCCTATCTTTTTACCTTTGTCATCTTTGCCGTCCCAAATTACTTCATGCGTTCCCAAACCAGTCTTCATTCCATTACGCCCCGATAAACTGGGGTTTGGGAACGAGAGTATTGTTTGAACGAGCTGCCCTTTTATATTATAAATCTCAATGTGAGCTTCTCGAATGTTTTGTGGTAATGTATAGTGAATAACTGTGGATGAAGTAAATGGATTGGGATAATTATGTATAGCAATCGAATGTGAAATCTGCGGATCATCTGTACTTAGTACGGGTTCGTAATTTCCGTGTCCCCCATAAGTACCCATGTCATTATGTAATGTTCCCATTGCAGGATAAAGGGCAAAACCGGAATTGTCAGGATCTTCAATATCATAATACAATGTGTCCGGATTCCCTGTATCGATACATGGTGATTCCTCTGAAAGATAATAAAATAGAGTATCTGCAAATAAAGGATTGGAGTTTATGTTACCTGTACCTATCGCTTCTTCTCCTATGTCGCAATAATTTGCAGAAACATAAGCTCCTGTCGCGATAAACGTCTCATCAGGTTCATTACCCCATAATATGCAATTCTCAAGATGCATATTCGAATCATATTCAACTTGAATACCTCCCCCCAAATATGCTCTATTTCTTGTTACGGTTACATTTGCAAGTGCCATTGTACTGTTAACAACACAACAGATACCCCCACCTCCTCCGTATTCGGATGTCTTATTATCTGCGATCAATGAATTGACAATTACTACATCTGAATACTGACTATATATACCTCCTCCCCAATTGTAGGCTTCATTCCCGGTGATCGTTACATTCTTTAAGTATAGATCACAATCACCTTGCTCCCCCTGACAAAATATACCTCCTCCGCTTCCATTACTCCTATTATTATGTATAGTAACATTCGTGAGTGTGGGACTTGGAATTTGTACAATACAGTCCTCCATAACCCTCATTATTACTTATTGTAACATTCTCAAGAACGGGATTTGAGTTATCACAACATACAATCCCTCCTTCAGAATTTCCTGAGATGGTTACATTATACAAGTGGGGACTCGATGAATAAGTACAACAAATCCCTGCTCCTATATTATCTGTAATATTTGAATTCTCTATTATTGGATCGGAATCATAACTACACCAAATACCACCAGGATTATTACCAACGACCGTTACATTCACTAACCTCGGACATGAGCCATCCGTGCAATATATACCCCCTCCATATGATGTTGATGTATTATTGCTAATTGTAACATCAATGAGTGTTGGATTGGATTCGCCACAAGATATTCCTCTCCCCTCTAAATTATTAGTTATTACACATTTGTTAATCATTATGCTGGATGAATTGCTACAGTATATTAATGAAGCCTGTCTCCCATATTCCAGTCTACAATATACAATTTTTGAACTATCTTGTTGGCTTATATCTATATCGTAGAATTGTAAACCTTTCCAGCCAATAGTTGTATCCTGTGATGTAAAATAAATACTATCACTTGTAGTACCTTCTGCCAACAATCTTCCATATACCTTGAACTTGAAAGATCCAGAGAAAAGTATCTGTACGCCCGGTTCAATATACAGAAGACTGTCTGCTGGTATATTAGTATTCCCATCAACAATATAGGGGCTTCCGTCAACAGTCCATGTGCCGCTTACATCACCTGCCGGGATATGGGTATCTGCAATAAGGAAGTGTGTAATGAGAAGTTGGAATAAAATAAGTACTATTATTTTACATCTCATCTTCATCCTTTCTTTCAGGGTAATCGTTACATATTTTCTTTTTCATAAAAATGCCTTTTTATAATCTCTTTTACTTATATATCATAAAAATGTCCATTTTGTGACGACATCACTCAAAAAAGTTTTAATAGTTTTCATATTTTTTTCATAACTTTTCATTTTCTATCGTAATTATATCCCTTTCAACACATTTAAAATGTATTATAATATCCCAATCATGTGCATTACCTCTTTTATATTCTCTTACGTCTTTTGTCAAAAATAATTTGATTTTTTTTGCCTACACCAAGAATTTTCATAGATATGAAACATTCATAATATATAAAGTAGATATTCCACAATATTTGAATCTTGCATTAATTTTGTAATACGAAATGCACGCATCCAGTAATATCTCCTGAGATACGGAATCCATTTTCTTGTTAAGAATTTGTATATCTTACCGAGTGAGACTATCGCATGTTTTACCAGTTCTTCGGCTATAAAAGGTGTGCATTGTTTATGGATTTAAAAGCGAGAGTTGTAAAGGTATGACGTATCTCAGAAAATTAATTTTACCTCTCAATATCCAAAAATTCCTTTATCCGTAGTACTTCCGGAATATCATGTACAATTTTTGATGTAGGCGTATTTAGACCTGATACATTAAGGAGTATCAATCAGTTTGAAATAAATTTGACAAACCTACCCCGTAAAAAGAAATTTACTACCAATATGATAAAGGGAACTACATGAAAAAAATATTTTTATTAGTGATATGTTTCGCTATGACGAGCAGCCTCTTTGCAGTCAGCAATGATGCGGGGACTACTGCTTTCAATTTCCTCAATATTCCGATGGGTGCACGAGCCGCCGGAATGGGGAATACGTTTACTGCCATTGCAGATGATGCACTTGCACCGTTCTGGAATCCTGCAGGTCTGCCGAATGTTCACCAGCGTCTTCTTCAAATCACCTACATGAATTATTTTGATGGATACAACGGTGGTGCGGTAAGTTATACCATGCCTCTTAATGAAGGGTCGACTGTTGCAGTTTTCTCGAAATTCATTGGAGTGGGAGGCATTCCTAAAACAGGCATCGATGAAAATCAGAATCTCATTGATCTGGGAACTTTTGGCTCTTACGATGTAATGCTTGGTGCGTCCTACGGAAAATATCTCTCAGATATTCTCAACTGGGGAGTCAATATCAAGATCATTTCCGAAACAATAGACGAGTATTCATCGCAGGCAGTTGCTGCTGATGTGTGCCTGCTCCATCAATCTCCCAACCCGCGCCTGAAGATAGGGCTTGCAGCAAAAAACCTTGGAATGCAGCTCTCCAAATTTGATCAGGAAAAGGAAAAATTGCCATTAACCTTTTCGATGGGGCTGGCTTACAAGATCAATACAGGGGTGATCGCACTTGATATTCACAAGCCGATGCACACGAATTTCTATGGCACAATCGGAATAGAAACCACCATTCAGGATAAATTCATTGTTCGTGCCGGTTATCGCTCCAATGCGTCAGACTGGAATGTCGGCTCAGGTATTGATTTCCTCTCAGGGATTTCAGCTGGAGTAGGTTTCAACTGGAAAGAATACAAATTTGATTATGCAGTGAACTCATACGGGGAATTAGGGTTTATTCATCAACTATCTGTGGGATACCATTTCTAAAAAAAAATATGAACCTTCAAAACGACACACATGCTGATGTGGGAACAGTTGTCGATATTCAAAACGGTCTTGCGATCGTTAAATATTCTCGCTCCGTTGCCTGCAATACCTGCAAACTCAAAGCATTTTGTTTTCAAAAAGGCGGAGATGTCACTACCCTCACCATGAAAAATGAACTCAATGTAAAATTGGGCGATAAGATACAATTTGAGATAAGCCCGCAAATTCGTATTCTCAGTTCTTTCCTCGTATTTATTCTTCCGATTATTTTTATGATCGGTTCATATTTTTTATGCAAAAGTGCGATCCGTCTTTCAGAAAGTATCTCGATAATTGTGTCTCTGGTTTCCATTGCAGTTGCTTTTATAGTGGTAAAAATAATTGACGGGCAGATAAAAAAGAACGCGATGATACAACCCAAAATGGTTGCGGTTGTCAGCCCGGAAAGTATATAGAGCCGTCAAGGAGATAGAATGAACATCACTTTAAAGAACATGATCTTTTATGGGTATCATGGACTTCACGAAGCAGAGAGAACTCTCGGGCAACGTTTTGCTATCGATGTAACTGTTTCAAGTGATCCCGATCTGGATGCCAAAGTGAAAGCCCTTAATGATACTATTGACTATACACAAATCTTTGAAGTGGTCAAAGAACATGTGGAAAATTATAAATATCATCTTCTTGAAAAACTCGCGCATGAGATCATCAGTGCAATTCTCAAAGATTTTATTCTTGTCCAAAAAGTTTCTTTAAAAGTACGTAAAATAGCAGTACCTATCAACGGTACACTTGATTATGTCGAGCTGGAAATGCAAAGAGATCGAGAAAATAAGGAGTAGCTTTCGAAAATATTTTTATTAGTTTGGGTTCGAATCTTGGGAATAAGAGACGGTTTATCGAATCAGCTATAGCAGCCATACGAGATGAAAAGAAAATATCAATGATACGCATATCTTCAATTATAGAAACCAGACCTGTCGGAAATATTCATCAACCGGATTTTCTTAATTGTATTATTCAATGTGAAACTGAACTGAGTCCTTCCGAACTTATGAAAACACTTTTACGCATCGAGAGAAATCTTGGAAGAGTGCGCAAAGAAAAGTGGGGACCTCGTACGATCGATTGTGATATTTTGTTCTTTGATAATGAAATATCAGATACAGATGAGCTGAAACTTCCGCATCCCGAGATAATGAACCGCTCTTTTATTTTACAACTTATGAACGAATTAGCGCCGGAATTTATCCATCCAAAACTAAATAAATCAATGGAACAACTTTATGAGTATAATTAAAAATAAGTATATCGCAGTCGAGGGAGTTATAGGTGTGGGGAAGACTACACTGGCAAAATTGCTGGCAGAAAAGTTTGAAGCACAACTCATACTTGAGGTCGTAGAAGAGAATCCTTTTCTTTTAGAATTCTATGATGATATTGCAGGGAAAGCATTTCAGACCCAAATGTTCTTCTTGCTGAGCAGATACCGTCAGATGAAAAAATATTTCCAGATAGATGCCTTCCAGACAAATATTGTGAGCGATTACATGTTCATGAAAGACAGTATCTTTGCAGATCTCACACTCAATGATGCAGAGCTGGCAATGTATAAAGCTTTATTTAATATTCTCAATGACAAACTGGTTCAGCCCGATCTCATCATTTACCTTTATGCTGATCTCGAACGAATCATAGACAGGATACATTACAGGAATCGTGACTTCGAGCACAATCTGCAACCCGAGTATCTGGCAAATCTTGCAGTTGCCTATGAGAAGTATATTTCTACGCATACAGGATGCCCGATTATAAAGGTTGATACAAACAATATCAACTTCGCGAAGTCCCCTAAACAATTTGACAAATTACTGGTTGACATAAAAGAAGTGCTCCAAGATTGAGTCCTATGAAAAGAAAAACTTCGATAATCATTTTGGCAGCAGGCAAAGGCGTTCGCATGAAATCCGATTTGCCGAAAGTTGCACATTTGCTCGCAGGAAAGCCGCTTGTCGAGTGGGTTGTGACTACTGCCGAGCACTTCAAGCCAGAGAAGATCTTGGTTGTAGTCGGTTACAAAAAAGATGTGATTATCAACTGCCTTTCGGGATTTGATAATATTACTTTTGTGGAGCAAAAAGAGCAGCTTGGAACAGGTCACGCAGTATATGTCACAAGAGAGAATTTTAAAGATTTTGACGGGATAGTGATAATTTTACCCGGAGATGTACCTCTTTTAAGAGAAAAGACTTTAGAAAATCTATTAAAAATACATGAAGAAAAACACGCTGCGGCAACTGTGCTTACTGTTGATCTGGATGATCCAACCGGCTATGGACGCATCGTTCGTAATAATGCCGGATTCGTCGAAAAAATAGTCGAGCATAAGGACGCGTCAGAAGAAATTCGAAAAATCAAAGAGATAAATACAGGCATTTTCTGTTTTGATTCACATGAACTATTCTCTTTGCTACCAAAGATCGGGCAGGATAATTCACAGAATGAAATGTACCTTACTGATGCGATAGAGCTCTTAAGAAAAGAGGGCAAGCCCGTCGCTGCAGTCAAAGTCATTGATTCGATCGAGGTTGCAGGTATCAATTCAAAAGAACAACTGCAGGAACTGGAAGATCAGTATCTTGCTCAGAAATAAATGGATAAATTATACTCACCCTGGCGAATCGATTACATTCTCGGTGAAAAAGAGAAGGATTGCATATTCTGTGCAAAACAGCAGTCAAATGATGATGCTGGGCATCTTATTCTGAAGCGCGGAAAGTTAACTTTTATAATAATGAATCTGTATCCCTATAATAACGGGCATCTGATGGTGGTGCCCTTTCGGCATGTGGCGCGTATGCAGGAGCTTACGGCTGAAGAATTGTGTGAACTCGGCACGATGACACAGTTATGCGAACGAGCACTCACCGATGCATATCATCCTGATGGATTAAATGTGGGTATGAATCTGGGAGAAGCAGCAGGCGCAGGTGTGGCAGATCATCTGCATATACACGTGGTGCCTCGATGGATCGGTGATACCAATTTTATTTCTACGGTTGGGAACACAAGAGTTATTCCCGAAAAAATGGAAGAAGCGTATAAAAAATTGAAAAAAGTT
>CAYUTH010000131.1:0-1513 GCA_964447485.1 uncultured Candidatus Cloacimonadota bacterium
ATGCATCAATATAACGTTTTTCGCCTAAGAAGTTTATATAGTTTTCAAAAGCATTACTTGCTCTCTTGATCAATTCTTCCATGGTGAATACATCACCCACATTAGTTTCGGTGATGACTTCTGCTATAGTTTTATCAAACAAGCCCTGTAGCGCTTTATCAAAGGTTTCGGCATAACTGAGTTCATCGCCATGCATGACGGCAACAAGTCGAAGTTCCGGATAGGCGGCAGTTTCTGCCTGTAGATAAATGGGCTCGACATACAGAATGGTATTTTCGATTGGAATTGCAAGCACATTGCCGCGTATCACATTAGAGCCCCGCTGATCCCAGAGGGTAAGTTGTCCCGAAAGAAAGGAATCCTGATCGATCTTCGTTTCTACCTGCTGTGTTCCAAGCACGCGTTTTTCTTTGGGAAATTTATATGCGATGAATCTCCCGTAATTATCTCCATCGCACATGCCTGCGATCCAGCCGATCAGCACCTGCCGCTTCTTGGGTGTGAAGGGAAGGATCAATACGAACTCCTGCTGGCCGGTTTCGGGAAATTCCCACATAATGTAATATGGCTCAACTGCTTGTACTTTGCTGTAATATTTCTCTGTTGCCCTGATCCACAGATCTTCCTGGTTATAAAACACTGCCGGATCATTCATGTGATATTTTGCATACACAAGCCCCTGTATCAGCAGCATTTTCCCGGGATAGCGCACATGCTCTTGCATTGCCTTTGGCATTTCGTTTTTTGCTTTGAACATGCCCGGAAATATCTTGTTCCACACCTGAATGATTGGATCTTCTTCATCATAAATATAAAAATCCGTGGAACCATTATATGCATCGATAACAATCTTAACCGAATTCCTGATATAATTGATATCTGCCATAGAATTTGAGACAAGGTTCTGAAGAGAGCGATTCGCAGCCCTTTGCTGTACGACCTCGCTTGAATAATAGGGTTCACTATAAGGAAAATATCCTGAGGTCGTATACGCATCGAGCATCCAATACAATTTTCCGCCGATGAGTACTACATAAGGATCGTCGTCGAATTGCAGGAAGGGGGCAAGCGTTCTTACCCGGTCTTTTATCTGCCTGTGGAACATGATCCTGCTGTTTTTTGTCGGATAGCCGGAAAGCAGCAAGCGTGTGCCGTCGAACTTCCATCCGTACAGAAATTTCCTCCAGAAGTCAGTTATCTGTACACCGCCTGCACCGGAATAGCGAGTATATACATTCTCTTCGCCTTTAGGATAATCGAATTCCTCTTCTTCGGTGTTCACGATCACGTGTCCGGAAGACAGCTCTCCATAATATATCTGTGGCACAGTCACATCCAGCTCGGGATAGGTACTCACCGGAGGAATATTTTTAATGAGAAGATTGGGTAATCCCTGGGGAGTGAACTCGCTCACATTGGTCAGGGTGATACCATATCCATGCGTATACTTGAATCTTCTGTTCACAAAAGTCTGGCTTTGATACGGGAGGTTGGAAAATCTCAGCTCTCGTGC
>CAYUTH010000131.1:1613-2681 GCA_964447485.1 uncultured Candidatus Cloacimonadota bacterium
CGCGTAAATTCTATATTGTTCGCGATATAGGGCTTTTCCATGGTGATCTCGTTTGGCTCAACCCGCATCCACTGGAAAAGTCTCGGCACTGCTTCGAGCGCGAGTATCCAGAAAGCAACAACTATCACTGCAAGGACTATTATTGGGGAGAGCCGCCTGCGCGCACCAAATCCATCCCCCCTGCTGAGCTTTTTCTGTAATACTGTTCTCAGCTGAGGAATGATCAAAAACAGAGCCGCAATGACCGTGAAAATGATCACAACCGTATAAGCAGGAAAGCGTAAATGTACATCTGTCCAGCCGGGTCCGTGTACTGCTCCCCATGTAGAATACATGAGATGAAACCTCTCCAGGAATTTACCGAAAGCAAGCACCAGCACGACAATACCAGCATTGAAATAGACATAACCAAAGCTTATTTGTTGAAATTCTTCACCATCGAGGTTCACCATTTTTACCTGCCCGTTCTCAAGACTGAAAAGCTTTGAAAAGAGTAATGCGATAAGCGAAATGACAGAAAGAATGATCAAAATAGTGTAGAGGGCATCGTAAAAAGGAAGTTTGAAAAGATAGAATCCGGTATTTATATGAAGGATCGGATCTAACTCCATGGTCGTAACCGAATGGAAATATTTAAGAAAAACAGACCAATTTGCATATCCCCAATTCGCGCCAATGATCGCGCCGATACCACACGCAATTATCCGAATCATTTTTGGACCTTTCCTGAGAGCAAAAGTGAGTAGAAAAATAAAAATTATTCCAAATACTCCACCTGCAAGGGCGCTGAAAAACTGCGACAATACTACTTCCCAAAAACGCGATCCATACCCAAGGTTTTGAAACCACAGCATTTCTCCCCAAAAATCCAGTAACCAGAAAAAAAGCGGGGTAAGCACGAGAATAATAAACCCGAGAATCGTCACACCTTTTTTCTTCTTTTTGATCCCGCTGCGAATGACCAAACCCGCAACTATCAATAGTAAAATAAATAATACTGTGTACATTTTGACTCCTTATTTAACACACCTTCCCAAATTCAACCTGGGAACGAAGACATATATTGTT
>CAYUTH010000131.1:2781-6696 GCA_964447485.1 uncultured Candidatus Cloacimonadota bacterium
GCTTCTCTCATTTCAGAAAACATAGATAAGCTATACCCGGCACCCACATCTGTTCCCAAGCCAATCGGAATTCCGGTTTTTTCTAATTTCCTGTATGGCATGATACCGCTCTGAAGAAAACGGTTTGATGAAGGACAATGACTAATTTTTGTTCCGGTTTCCTTGACCAGCTCTATCTCGCTATCATTGAGATAAATGCAATGTGCGGCAATTGTTTTTTCTGTGAGTAATCCTGCCTTATAATACACATCGGTATAATTCTCAAAATCAGAAAAAATCTCCATCACTGATGCAATTTCTTCTTTACTTTCTGCAAGATGTGATTGGATATGCGCGTCGCGTTTCTTTGCAATTTTCCCAATTCCCTTCAGCAGATCAAATGAACAGGTGGGGGCAAATCGGGGTGTGAGAACATAGTGCAATCTTCCATCACGACCATTCCATTTTTCTATAAGTTCTTCGGAATCTCGTAGCAAAACCGATGCGTCTTTAATAAGATAATCCGGCGCATTTTGATCCATGAGCACATTGCCCAGAAATGCCCTTATGCCGGATCTTTCAGCACACTGGAAAGCAATATCGGTTGCATCTTTATGGCTCGTTACATACGAGCTCGTGGTTGTCGTTCCCTTGCTGAGCAGTTCCCAAAAAAATCTTTCTGCAAATCGTTCTGCAACTTCTGGGGATGAAAGCCGTCCCTCTGCAGGAAAAACGATGTCGCTCAACCATTCAAGGAGATTGCCCCTGTATAATCCGCATAAGGTAAATTGTGGAAGATGATTATGAATATCAATAAAACCCGGGCAGAGCAGCTTGTCGGAATAATCATAATATTCTTGCTCGTGCTCTCTGCCTTTTGGGATATCATTGCGAACATCTTCTATAACACCCTCTTCAGAAATAACAAGATATCCCGGATCAAGAAATAAAATTATTTCGGGAGAGATTGCTGTCAGCAGCTTTCCTTTAATTATCTTTTTCGTTTTCATTCTCTTTTTTGATGCGGATAATGGTTTCGCCTTCTTTTGCAAGTCCCAATTCACGGGCTTTTTTCTCAATTGTTTTTGGGTCTTGCTCTTCGAGGTTCAATTTTTCTTCTTCCAGAATTTCGCGCTCTTGTGCAAGCCTCTCAATTTGTTCGGTTTTCTGGTTCAAGAGAAAATTCGTTCGCAAAATCTTGATGACGCTATATTTATAAAAAAACAGGAACCACACAAGCCCAAGAAGAAGGAGAATCAAAAATATGGTTATATTGCTTCGCAAGGCAGTGGATTTTTTCCTTCTTCGGGCATCCATGATCTATTTATTTTGTATGCTTAAAGACGTTTTTTCCTGGAAATCGTGCTATTTTACCAAGTTCTTCTTCTATGCGCAAAAGCTGATTATATTTAGCAATACGTTCGGAACGGGATGTTGAACCTGTCTTTATCTGTCCGTTATTCAATGCAACTGCGAGGTCTGCAATAAATGTATCACAGGTTTCTCCTGAGCGGTGAGATACAACAGAAGTATAGCTCGCATTCTTTGCTCTCTCAACGGTATCCAGAGTCTCGGTCACGGTGCCGATCTGGTTCAGCTTAATAAGTATAGAATTCGCGACGCCTTCTTTTATGCCGCGATCCAGCAGTCTGATATTTGTTACAAAAATATCATCACCTACAATTTGAATCTTATCTCCAAGCTCATCTGTGAGAATTTTCCAGCCTTTCCAGTCATTTTCGTCAAGTCCGTCTTCGAGGGAGACAATGGGATATTTTCTTATCCACTCTTTGTATATCCCAACGAGTTCGGCGCTTGAGAGCTTCTCCGTTTTGCCGGTATTGAAAATATATTTCCCGGATTGAAAAAATGAAGATGCGGCAGAATCAAGTGCAATAGAGATGTCTTCTCCCGGACGATATCCGGCTGTTTCTATCGCTTTCAGGATAAATTTTATTGCATCTTCGTTGGATTCAAGGTTGGGCGCAAAGCCGCCCTCGTCTCCAACTGCTGTACTAAAACCGCCATTTTTGAGTATCGTCTTCAATGAGTGAAATGTTTCAGTAGCCATTTGCAGTGCCTGGGAAAAAGTCTCAGCTCCCAGGGGCATGATCATAAATTCCTGAACATCAACATTATTATCTGCGTGTTTTCCACCATTGAGTACATTAAGCATAGGAACGGGTAATGTTTTTGCATTTGTGCCGCCCAAATAGCGATAAAGAGGAAGTTCGAGCTCCAGTGCCGTCGCACGGGCTACTGCCATAGAAACACCAAGAACTGCATTCGCTCCGAGTTTTTCCTTGTTCGGCGATCCCGCCATTTCACACATTATGGCGTCTATTTCAACCTGTCGTTCGCTCTCTATCCCGAGTATTTCGGGCGCAATTATTTCATTAATATTTTTTACTGCTGTCAGTACGCCTTTCCCATTATATCGTTCATCATTTTCATCTCGGAGTTCTACTGCCTCATACTCACCTGTCGAAGCACCAGAAGGGACAGCCGCTCGTCCCCAGTAACCGGATTCGAGCATGACATCAACTTCAACTGTAGGATTTCCACGAGAATCTAATATCTCACGAGCAAAAATTCCATCTATTAGAGACATATATTCTCCTTTTTATTTTTTTAATACGTAATCGAGTTTTTCGCCATCAATATATAAAAATTTTGGCTTTCTCGGATAATCTTTTTTCTTGATCTTGTCAGAATCTCCGTCTTCTTCGATGCGCCATACTTCCCAGCGATCATCGCTGCCGTCCACACAGAATGTCACCTTCTTATCAATAAAGTCATCGATCACAAACTGAATGCTTTCGAGGCTGCCTATCTTTGTTACGGGGACACAGAATTTCTTTGCGTCATAGAGATATTTTTCATCAGTTTCCTTTTTCTTGGCCATTTCATCTCCTATCTATGGGTTTATTTTAAAAAATTAGTTCTTCGGTAAGCCTGCAGAGGATGTGCCCTATTGTAATATGGGCTTCCTGGATTCTGGCTGTATCCTTATGGGGAATGATAATTGAATATTGTGCAATTCCGGCGATCGTGCCACCATCTCTTCCTGCCAATAAAACTGTTTGGATGTTCTGTTCGTTCGCGTATTCTATTGCTTTGTACACATTCGGGGAGTTGCCGCTGGTGCTTATTCCAATTAAAAGATCGCCCTCATTTCCAAGTCCTTCAACCTGTCGTTTAAAAACCTCGTCAAATCCATAATCATTTGCACACGCAGTCAGCAATGATGTGTCGGTTGTAAGCGCAATTGCCGGTAGAGATCTTCTGTTGAAATCACCACGAAACCGCACGACGAACTCGGTCGCAATATGCTGGGCATCTGCTGCGCTCCCGCCATTTCCGCAGAGCATGATCTTATTGCTCCTTTTAAGTGTTTCGGATATTTGAGACGCAATTACCTCAATATCCGGATAAAAAGTCTCTAATCCGGCTATGACCTTCCTGTGTTCTCGAAGGGCTTCATCAAATAATTCTTTCATTTTCATAAGTTATACCATTTGCTGTAAGTGAAAAAAATCACGCAAGAAATATTTTGACCATTTTTCATCAAACAAAACTCCGCTCCCTCGCATATTTAAAAATAAGTCCCATTGAAGCCAGGTTGACAAGCAGGCTGCTTCCTCCATAACTAACAAACGGGAGGGGAATTCCTACTACCGGAATGATCCCGATGTTCATGCCGATATTTACGACTATCTGAAATATGAAATAGGACAGAATGCCTGTAATGATAAGTCTCCGCCTGTCTATTCTGATTTTTCTCAGGATAATGACAATGCGCCAGATAAGAGCTCCAAAAAGGAGCAGCAGGATAAAACATCCGACGAAACCGAGTTCTTCCCCAATAACAGAGAAAATGAAATCGGTTTGCTGTTCCGGCAGGAAATTCAAGTTCTTCTGAGTTCCAAGCAAAAA
>CAYUTH010000132.1:0-6584 GCA_964447485.1 uncultured Candidatus Cloacimonadota bacterium
TCTGACCATCTAAAATCACACTTATTGATCTGTCCAAAAATATGATACCACCATACTTATTAATAAGTCAGATGTTGCATGTTATAATTTTGGAGACGCAATAATCGAGAACGATTAATTAAAATTTTGTCGGTTTCAAATGGTCTTTTCTCTTTATTTTCCTGTTTCTATATTTATTAATTTGTAACTAATTTTAACTAATATTTCCGTATATTACCATGAAATACCTAAATCTCTTAATTTATCTTGAGCAGGATTGTTTCCAAATCTTGCAGCTATTTGAAAACATTCTATAAATTTATCATAGTTGCCTTTTTTATTACTGTAAGCGATTCCCATTTGGTAGTATACTTCTGCATACCCAGAATCTAACTCAATCGCTTTTTGATAACATTCAATAGCTTTATCATAGTTGCTTTGATTAAAATAAGCAACTCCTAAATTGCAGTATGCTTCTACATCATCAGGATTAATCTCTATCGCTTTCTGATAAGATTCAATTACTTGATCGTAGTTGTCTGTATGAGTTATAGATTCATTATGAGCAATGGATTCATAGTTTATTCCAAAATTATTACAAAAATCTTGAGCGGGTTTACTCCCTAGATTTGCAGCTTTCGCGCAACATATTATTGCGGCCCTATGATCACCTTTATTTCCATAAACATCTCCCATATTACAGTATGCTTCTGCATAATCAGGATTGATATGTATTGCTTCCCAAAAGCATTCAATTGCTTTGTCATAGTTACCTTTATCAGAATAGGCAATCCCCTTACTGTAATATGAACTTACCTCAATTTTAAGTGAATCAACCATCTTGTCAATAGCAAGAACATATCTACTTTCAGAATTTCTTTGTTTAAATGCTTGCAATGAATCAATATTATTTTTACACTGAAATTCAAAAAAACGAAGTGAGTCTATTAATTCTTCTGCCGAATTAATGTATTCAGATTTTGGGTGTTTATTGATAAAATTCTGAAATGCTGCGATCGTATTTTCTTCTCTCGCTCTCTGGAAATCTTTTTCTGGATTTGAGCAAGATGAAACAAGTAATGCTACTATACAAACCAATAAACTAACTTTCACTTTCATGATTTAACTCCTTAATTCATTTCCTGTCATTTGTTTGCATAATTAATTTTCTTAGTTGCTTTTTAGTATCGCATAATGGTTGAGCACTGCCACGCCTTTCAAGACAAGTACATATCTTTAAAAGAATTAACCAGCTTTCGAAAACCATAAAATTTTGAAACGAAAACTTGCGTGGAGTGTTTTGTTATGCCTATTTCTTTGAAAATTAATGTCATTTTAAAGCTCCATCTCAATAAATGAAAACAATTTATTCAACGGCTTGTATAAGAAAAGTAGCCAATTGTAAGGTTTGTTACTGTCAAGTTACATAAATTTTGAAGCTGACTAATAATTCTAAATAGGCTACTATATTGGCTGTTGTTTTTATACATTGTTAAAGTATCCATAGTTTAAATTTATCTCATATCTGTCTTTTTTTTATTTTCTCGACTGTAATATATACATTACTAATCCTGCCAATAATAAAAATATTATAACTTTTACATATACACTAAATTCTTTACGATATTTCTTCCATGAAAATTTGGATAGATTATTATATTCTTGAAAAAATACATCCTCAAATTTTGTATCTGTATTAGAAAAATAAAAGAAAGTAAAATATGCTAGCGGTAAAAATATGCTGGCACCAAGTGGAATTTGCCAAACCAAATTTATATTAAAATTTCCCAAAATAAATACGATTACAGTAATAATAAATATTACTGTTCCCATGCAAGCTATCCGTTCAATATTAAGTCTTTTCTTTTTCATTATTTCATCCTTTTATTAGTTAAAAAATTCTATTTATTTAGTGAAAATGAATCAATAATATTATCTAAATATAACTTATCAGATTGAAAACCTACATTGTCTAAACCAGATATTGAAAACTCGTAAATAATCGAGCCAATAATCGTTTTCATTGCGTATGTTCTACCATTAAAACTTCCACTTTTTACGGAGAAATCTTCGAATAGCATAGAAATTCCATTGATTTTTTTTATTTCAAGTAAATTAATCTTTGTAAGGTAACTGGATGCCAATGCGTCATTATCAACTTTTTCCCGTTCACTTAATAAAGACTCTACTGTTAAAGAATCAGGAACTTTAGTTTTGTCAAACACTAAGAAATTTCCTTCATTGTTTGGAGAAGCATATACTTCTAATTCTACAATAATTCTATTACTCTTTAATAAATCTTGATCCAATAATTGGTGAATCTGTGAATAAATATCAGAAGAAGTTTTCTTCCATTTAGCTGAATAAGTAAAACTTGCAGTTTGATCATTATAAATTTCTTGTTTGCCAATGGTTACGGTTTTGTTAACGTTGCCATCAAAGTCTTTAATTGTCTGCGCATTTAATCCAGTTATACTTAAGTAAAACATGGTAATTGCAAATAAAATTAAATTTTTGTGTTTCATTTTTACTCCTTTTTTTATAATTATCAAATTTATTTTTGAAATTCACTTGTCTGTTATGTCTTTATAATGAACGCTAACGTGTTTGTATATTTTTCTTTAATCATTTTACTATTTCCTCCAATTATATATCTACCAAATTTTTCATAATATTTTAGTTCAAGAAGAAACTTATTGAATATTATAGAGGAAGCGCTTTATTTTTTTGGTCGGGGTCTTTTCGAATTCTTCGGGATACAGCTCGATCTTTGATATAAAACTGTATGATGGCAGTATTTGATTGATGTCCTTTCTGTTCTGTTCCATTATATCCTGGATCTGAGTTTCCGATATCTTCTCCGAGTCTATTTTCTCAAAATCTGCATATACCAATGCGACGAGCTTTCCGTTTTTCTCGATCACAAGCGACTCCTGGACGTAGGGCAAATTATCAATTTTAGCTTCCAATTCTTCGGGATAGATGTTCTGTCCTGATGCGCTGAGTATCATACTCTTTCCGCGCCCTTTGATAAAGATGAAACCATCCTTGTCTATTACTCCCAGATCGCCGGTGTGAAGCCATCCTTCTTCATCTATGGCAGCGGCAGTTGCTTCTTTGTTTTTGAAATAACCGTCCATGACGACTTCACCGCGAACAAGAATCTCACCCACAATATTTTGAGGATCTGCGGAATCAATTTTAGTTTCGAGGAAATTTATCGTTTGTCCGCATGAAGCAGGTTTGTGAAACTTCCAATCCGAATAGCTGATGAGCGGTCCGCATTCTGTCATGCCATAGCCAATCGTGATCGGGAATTTTATACTCTGAAAGAACGCTTCAGCTTCTTCATTCAATGCGGCTCCTCCGATAACAAGTTCGTAGAAATTGCTGCCAAATGCTGCAACCAGCTTCTGCTTGATCTTATTCTTTATTATAGATTTTAATCCGGGCAGTGCAATAAGAACCTTCATGCTTCCTTTATCAAGAACCGGCTTGACCTGCTTGCGGTATATTTTCTCAATAATGAGCGGAACAGATAGAATGAGATGAGGCTTTACATCTGCAAATGCTTTGAGGATGATCTTTGGTGATGGTAATTTTGTGAGAAATGTAATATGACATCCGAGTGTGAAGGGGAAGAGAAATTCAAATGCACAACCGTATGCGTGTGCGAGCGGAAGGAATGAGAGGATCCTTTCACCTGCTTTCAGCGGCATGTGCTCATGGGCATACACAATATTTCCTATCAAACTGTTGTGCGAAAGCATCACACCTTTAGAAAATCCGGTTGTTCCCGAGGTATAGACAATCGCTGCGAGCTTATCATTCTTGATCTTCTCAAAAGTGAAAGAGCTTGGCGTGAGGCTTTTTGCAAATTCCGCATCCCATTGAGCTGCTGCTTTTGTGATATTTTCTTTGATAGCTTTGTGTTTTTTGTAGAGTATTGAGAAATCTTCGAGAGCAAAAATTACATTAATATTTGGAATCATATTTTCATCAATATCTTCATATAATCCGTCCCCGACAAAAAGCATTTCCGCTTCCGAGTGATTGAGTATATGATGAAAGTCATCAGCCTTGAAATCTGCAAGGATCGGGACAATGACAGCGCCATACGTCACGGCAGCAAGATATGTGATTGCCCAATTCGTTGAATTTTTTCCAAGCACTGCGATCTTTGCACCCTTTTTTACATCGAGTGCTTTGAATATATGATGAAGTTTCAGGATTTCGCTTGCGGTCTGCCCGTAATTAAGTGTATTGCCGCGGTAGTTTGTGAATGCCTGAAGATTCCAGTTTTCTTTGATCCCTTTCTCGATATAATCAATTAAGTTTTCTTTTATCATAGCTACTCCTCTTTATAAATACTTTTACCACGAAAAGCACGAAAAGCACCAAAACAGGTTTTAAGAGAAAATATTCTTCTAAACATTATTTTATTAATTTCGTGCCTGCCTTGGCGTATCAGCCAGTTGATTGTGCCATGGCACAATAATAGGTGGAGAAGACTGGTGTTTCGTGGTTCTGCATTTTTTTCCTTTTTGCTTTTTTTTAAAAAATTATACTGATAATTCCCTCTCATGAGCCTTGACCACGTAGTCAAAAAGCTCTTTTCCAAAATCAGAGACAACAGTCACTTTCTCGAAGTCTATATCAACATTGTTGAGATATTGTAATCTGAGCACATCTCCGTCAAACATTTCAGGAATAATGCCTGCAAAGAAAAACCCGATCATTTCCAACGGAGCACAGATATGTTGCGTCATTGGGTGGCTTAAGGGTAAGTCGATGTAGATGCAGTCTATCTTTTGAAGGCAAAGTTCATGTAATCTAAACCCAATAAGTTCCACCACATCTCTGCCGAATTGTGAAACTCTCATAAATGCTCTACCCGGTTCTGTTTGCACTCTCACATCAACCTGTGATTTCTCAGGTATATCATCTAAAATATTGTGCGCTGCCTTTTCAACCTTTCGCTTCAAGCCGTTCATCTCATATATCTTCTTTATCATTGCCTTATGATGGAACGGCGGGTATATCTTCTTCACTTCGTCTTTCAGCGTAAGATAGAAAAGAACGGTGGTTTGCCGTTTTGTTCTCTGCTGCTTTTCGATCTTCTTGAAGAACATTGTTGAGGGGGTGAAGCCGATAAGAAATCCAGTTTCATGAGCGCCGAGTGAGATATTTCCTTTTTGGGTGTAGGGATGTACTGCAACGGCTTCGCTGTAAATGCCTGCCATATTTCTTTTTTGAGCATAATCTATTAAAAAGAGCTTTGTTTTCTTGAATATGCCGTGTCCTCTATAACGTGGATCGACAACAGCCATTCCTGTTTCACCGATCTTTGCTTCAGGAGATTCCAGCATCATTGCGAGGTGCCCGATCAGCTCTCCTTCGGGATTGAACACGACGCATGAGTGAAGCAGCTTGCTTTTGATGAGTTCTTGTACTTTTTCCGGATAATACACAAAATCATTCCCATAGGAATAGCCATAAGACCGGTACATGCATCGTGCCATGGGAACAGCATCCTGTTCGGTCATCAATCGGTAGGTAAACTCGACATCTTTTTTTTCTGAGGAGACAGCTTCCTTTTCTTCCGGCAGCTCTTCTATTTCAGTAATATTTTTATAAGGAAGATTTTTTACAAATATGACTTCTTTCCCCTCTCTTCCAAGATTGACATAATGAATTTCGTCTGCCAGCGCTTTCATGAGAACCATACCCAATCCTGAATTCTCGCCGGGTTTTATTTTTTGAAAATCAAAAGGAAGTCCTTTATCTCTAATTGAGATGACAAGCTGTCCCGGCTTTCTCATAATAATGATCTCAAAATTTCCTTTTTCATCCTCATCAAATGCGTGCTCGATGACATTCAGACTTGCTTCTTCCACGATCAGTTCGAGTTTTTGCGCGTCGGACTTTTCTAATCCTACAACGACTGCCACATCCTGAATAAAATCCATTGCAAGAGGTAAATACTTCTTATCTGCAATGAGTGATAATTTTGCGAGCTGTGTTTCGTGAGATAGTTCTTCCATATACGTCCTTACGAGATTTTATAAAAGCGTGTAAATTATTGCTTAAGAGTGAAATAGTGCGTCAAGAAAATTTATAATTATAATTTTCTCAGGTAAATATTTATTTCTTTTTCTTCTTGTTTGTCTGAAATCCGACTGCTGTGCCGATAACTGCTCCGATAACTGCGGGGCTCGCAAAGGCGTCCTGCCAGTCTGGACCCAGAAACAATTTACTGATAATGATGCTGACAATGAGCCCGGAAATCAAACAAATAAAAATATTGAAAGCTCTTTTCATTACTCACTCTTTTAATTTTGGATGTTCAATATTTTCTTCATCTCATCTGCTGCCCTGTAAAATTGCTTCGGCAACTTGCTGCGGGTATCATTCATCCCATCGAGAAGAATAATATCAACTCTTTTTGCAGAGATCAATTTAATAAAATCACCATACTCGATCTGGCTTGTATATCTCACATAGCTGTTATTATCCTCGGAAGTAATAGATTCTACCAAAGATGGGGCAACAGCAGTCGTGTCATTGAGCACAAAATAAAGCACCAGTTCATCATTAAAGGGCTC
>CAYUTH010000133.1:0-6507 GCA_964447485.1 uncultured Candidatus Cloacimonadota bacterium
GGAAGAGGAGCTTTTGACCATCCAATCCCTTCTCATCGTGCTCAAGCCTGTGCTTGATCTTTTCATATTGTACTCTCTCGTGCGCTGCATGCTGATCAACGACAAGCATCCCGCTTTTTATTTCAACAATGATAAATGAATTATCTATTTGCCACGGATTTACTATTTCCGACTCGATTATCTTATTTTTATTTTTCACCACATTATCTTCGAATAAATATGCAAGCTGCACATCTTTTCGGGTTTTTGTGAAAAGGTCTGTGTGCGGATCTTGTTCACCGGAAAAGCCACTGTGGAGAGAACTTCTGTGTATTGATCTTTGACTTCTTCCTTCTAAGCTGTGCGAAAGGTCTTCTGATTCAAGGTTATCCTGATGAAACTCTGCGTATTTCTGCCGTTCATAGTCAAGCAGCGAATTGGTGAGTGACGTTTTAATAAAATTAAATATTATTCGCGAATCCTTGAATCTGACCTCGGTTTTGGTGGGGGACACATTCACGTCGATCAGATTTCCGGGAAGTTCGAGCAGGAGAATATACAAAGGGAGTTGATTTTTCAGCAGACTTTTCTTGGTAAAAGGTTCGTAAGCTTTTTTTATCGCACTATATACGATTTTATCACTAATATATCTTTCGTTGATGTATAAATAATGGATTTTCTGCCAGTCTGCATCTTCATGATACGATCCAATAAAACCCTGAAGTTTTAATCCCTCTTGTGACGTCTGTACTGGGATAACATTATTTTTAAAGAAATTATCTCCGAAGATATCTACGATGCGTTTCTCAAGAAATTCTACTTTGGGGTAGTTCAATATTTCCCTGTTATTATGAACAAGTTTAAAGCTGATGTCGTGATGAGTGCATGCAAGATGCTGGATCGTCTGCGTAATATGTTGCATCTCTGTCTGGGTTGTTTTCAGGAATTTTTGGCGTGCAGGAACATTGTGAAAGAGATTTCTTACACGAATAATAGTGCCCGGAACGCTGCCTGTTTGTGCTACATCCTTAATATCTCCGCTTTTGATACGTATGAGGACTGCGGGTTTATTTTTCTCGTTTTGGGGTAAGGAGATAATTTCCATATCAGAAACTGAAGCAATGCTCGGAAGCGCTTCTCCACGGAAGCCGAGTGTTGAGATGCTCTGTATATCATCAAGAGAATATATCTTGCTTGTAGCGTGACGTTCAAGAGAAAGCAAAGCGTCGTCCCGGGACATTCCACTTCCATTATCAATAACCTCAATAAGCTTCTTGCCGCCGTCTTCAATATTGATCACGATCTTTGTTGCATTTGAATCAACAGCGTTTTCGACCAGTTCTTTGACAACAGAAGCAGGTCTTTCAATGATCTCACCGGCAGCAATGTGGTTGATTACTTTTTCATCTAATATTTTAATTCTGTTCATAGGATCTCATTCCAAAATTTATATGCAAAGAGATGTTCATATTTTCTCGGTCAAGAATTTTCAGTTGACAAGATTTTTTAATTTAAAAAATTTTACAAAAAAATATTTGATTCTCATTATGGTTAGTAATAAAAATTGAAATGAAATATCAAATCTAAGAAATGAAATGAAACGATGAACAAGAATAACGAACACGAACTTTTTTCCAAACAATGCTTTGATTTTAAAAGCTTTCAGGAGATTTAACGTTTTTAAGAAAATTATTGACAACAAAACTTTAGGTAGTAAAAAATGAGTTGAATAGAGAATATAATAAATATTCTTTATATTCATAATAATGAAAATGAAAAATAGCGCGAGAATGTTAATGTCGAAAATAGGTTACCAGCCTTTTTTTACGATACAATTTTATATGGCTGGAGTTTTAATCCCGCAGCATACTCGGGATATCCATTATGTTACTTTCGCAAGTAGGGAACCTGGGATGTGATTCCATGATTATCACCCAGCATACTTGTATTTATATTAATTTAAAATTAAGTAAAATTAAACTATCCTTTTAATAGGAGGAAAAAAATGAAAAAATTCATTTTATTATTAATTACTTTACTTGTAACCACAACGTTTGCGTATGGCGCATTCATTGAAATTGGAGATGGTACTGGCTATCAGAATTATAATCCCTGCTATGGTTATTATAACTATTCATGGTATCAGACTATTTATCTTCAATCTGAAATTGGGATGGCAGTAGACATTACAGGAATTAATTATTTTGTTTTCAAGCCGAAGGCGGCATACGAGATGGTTAACCAAGAAGTATTCATTGGTCATACCACTTTAACTGAGTTTCCGAGTAATCAAAATGTTGATCCTGTAGCTCTCGGTCTCACTTCAGTTTATGCTGGTTCTGTTACATGGAATGGAAGCAGTTGGCAAGGCATTGATTTTGCAACACCATTTTCATACAACGGCACTGACAATCTTATGATCGTCTGGGTTAATTCTGATGGTGCATACGTTACCGGCTATCCAAACTTCAAATACACAAACATTGCTAACCGAATGGTGTATGATTATGATGATTACACACCCCCCGGTCCCGGTCATACTACTGGTTATCTCTCATACATGGTGGCAAATATCCGCCTTCTCGCTAATATACCATATGGTGTCGGTACAACACAACTCACACCTGATGCAAATATCCTGATGGGTCAAACCTTCGATTATCTTGTACAAGTTGCCAATATGGGTGATAATGCAGATACTTATGACCTTACTGTTACTGGTGGTGCATGGGTCTATGATATCAGGGCTAAGGATGACACTGGCACTATTTCAACCCTTGCGGTTGGTGTCGGAGAAGCAGACACTGTGATCGTACGAGTTACTGCGCCAGTAGCCAAAGATGTTACTGATACAGCTACTTTCACTGCGGCCTCACAGGGTGATCCAACGATCTTCGCAAGCGATGATATTACGACAGTTGCCTATGAACCTTATCTTGATCTCTTCGAGAACTTTGATGCGTGTGCCGCACCCGAGCTTCCACCTAAATGGACAGCTATAGTGCAGACCACAAGCCCCTATACCTATCCTTATGTGTACACGTATTCAAGTGCGACCTATGCCTATTCCGGCTTGATCAGCGTAAAGATGTACAACGCCAGTTATACTACAGCGGAACTACTTCTTGTTACTCCTGCTCTGCAGACAGGTATCTGGGGTAATGTCATTACTGCAATGGTACGCTCAAGTTCAGGTGATCAGGACATATTAGTGGGAACGATGACAGATCCTAATGATCCTTCCACTTTCTCACTTGTCCAGAGCTTCCCTGTAACCGGCACGTACACAGAGATTGCATGCCCGATCGATTTTGCAAAAGGATCCGGCTATGTTGCTTTCAAGCACGCACAAAACGGAACATATGACTACTACTACATTGATGATGTTGAATGGGTCGAGATCATACCTGAACCTGATATGATCATTGACGAAGTCGCACATGATTTTGGCATGGTTGATCAGGGTACAGTTGATACATGGGATGTAACGATTTATAACGATGGTTATGGAACACTTTACTTCAATGGAGCAACAGTGAATCCACCATTCTCAGTTACCTATCCCGATTCAATAGAACCTCTCAGCAATGACATTGCTACTGTCACACTTGATGCAACGACAATCGGCATGTATCTTGATGTTCTTGAATTCCACACCAACGCAGTTGAGGACTCCACAATTGACCTTAGCGTTCTTGTGAAGGGTCTTGATTATGTGATGGAAGGATTTGAAGAGACTGCCTTCCCGCCATTTGGATGGGAAAATCCCGATGACTTATGGGCACGCTTTATGAGCGACGCCTATGAAGGACAGGGATATGCACGTTGTAGCTGGTATCATGACTATGACGCAATTCTTATGACTCCTAGCCTTATAATCACTGGTGGTGATTTCATCGACTTCTTCTGGAGAAACGATAACCTTTATGAAGCAAAGGGAACAGAAGTCATTGCCGGCGACACATTATGGGTGGAAATTTCTAATACCTATCTTAATACAGTCCCCACATGGGAATGCATTGCGATGCTTACCGCAGATGCTCCAATGGATGAATACGAAGAAGTATTTGCAGCTATTCCTGATACCTATATAGGAAACAATGCAAAGATCAGATTCCGTCATCGCAGTGAGCTGAATAGCGAATCACGCGGTGTTGGACTTGATAATGTGATTTTGCCTGAGCTATATCTTCCTATCAACTTCACAGTTGATCCATACTATATTTCGGATTATATTGCAGCAGGCAATCCAATAGACTACACCTTTGATGTCACAAACATGGGTGTTCAATCTGATCGATATATCATCATTGTTCAGGATAGTGCTGCTATTCGTTATAACAAGAGAGATGTCGAAGACTTTGAGACCAGCGATGGTGGCTGGGTAGCTACTTCAGACTGGGATCCTGTCGGTGACTGGGCATGGACGAATACCTATAATGTAGCCAACTATACAGGCACGCATACTCCTCCTCCAGCAGCACATTCAGGCACAGGTCTCTGGGCAACAGTTCCGGAAGGTGATTATACCAACTCCGGCGGAAGCAGCTACATGAGCAAAACTGTTGACTTCTCTGATGTCACAGGTGCTTATATGAATTTCTGGTACTGGTCAGATATTTTCGGCTCTTTTGACTGGTGCGATGTTATCGTGAATGGTGACATTCTTCTCACAGTTGATACCTATAACCCAACCGCCTGGGAAAATGCAGTTCTTGACCTCTCGGCTTATGACGGAATGGCTAATGTTCAGATCGTCTTTTCATTCTACGCAACAACCGTTGTTGAGTATGCTGGAATGTATATAGATGACCTCGATATTCCTGGTCAAGGTGGAGGTCCTGGTCCTCAACCAGGTTGGCCTGCGACAGTTAATGTGCCATTTCTTGAGCTTGCACCTGGAGAGACAGGCAGCTTCGTGCTGACCATTTCTATTCCTGAAGATGCTGGTTTGGATGAAGCACAGCTTACCCCTGTTCTTGTCTATTCAAGAGAATATCCTGAGGTCACCCATCAGCTTATGGCATCCGCACTTGCTCATCCCAAAGACCCGTATGAGCCAAATGATCTTATGGTAGATGCTACTCCTGCACACTTTGACTTTGTGTCAGACGGTGCACAGATATACTACAATCCGGATTATAGGGACAAAGATATTGATATCTATACAATCGACTGCTTAGAAGGCGAAATTGTATGGTGTGCCTTTGAACTTCCGGAAGATGAAACACAATTCGACGGCGCTATCAAGCTCGTTGATGCTGATTCCACAGAACTCGCCTACGCAGATTCCTGGGCAGGCGGCGGTAGTGAGTATCTGCAATACAGGATCCTTGAAGACGGCACCTATTACTGGATACTTGGTAAATGGACCAATGTCCTTGATGGAAAAGCTGCCAAGAAGGATGTGGTCAGAGGTATAAATACGACATATTATGTCGTTTCCTTTGATCTTATTCCTTCACCTGAAGTTGCTGTCGAACCACCTGAACTTGCACTTGGTTTGATCGCAGGAACAGGCGGCACAGTATCAGATGAACTTTACATCTCGAATATTGCCCCTGGTGCAATGGCAGAGAATCTTGCCTGGGATCTTGAAATAGTAATCCCGGGAGTTGAGACTCTTTATGAATCAGGCTTTGATGATGCTGCATACTGGACAGTAAGCGGCGGCGCAAACTGGGGTCTATCCAACTCAAGTTATGCCGGCGGCACTCCTCCTGAAGCTCGCTTCTACTGGAGTCCTAATGTGACAGCTCTTCAAAGACTGATAAGTCCTGTTATAAATACAACAGGATATACAAGTGCTGATTTAACATTTAAACATTACGTAAACGATTATGCCGGTGGATATACGATCGGTGTTGCCACGACAAGTGACGGTGGAACCACATGGAATACTGTATGGTCAACAATACCTGCAGGCAGTATTGGTCCCGAGACTTTTGCAATCACGATCGATAATGCTGATATGGGTTCCGACCAATTCCAGCTTTGCTGGTTCTTTGACGGTATTTCATTCGATATCAATTACTGGTATGTTGATGACGTGAATCTTGGTGTTGGCTCCGAATGGGTAAGCGTATCACCAGTTGCAGGTTCAGCTGGTCAGGGAACTACCCAGACAGTGACCGTTACCTGTGATGGAGACGCACGCCTTGATCCTGGCACCTATACTGCTGATCTTATTGTCCATAACGATGCCTTGCTTTACGGCGCATCAGACATCACAGTTCCTCTTACATTCTATATCAGCGCAGAAGCTGGAGGACTGCGAGGTACTGTTACATTCAACGGCGACCCCATTGATAGTGTTATGGTCAAAGCCGGTAACTTCGTGACCTACACTGACGAATTCGGAGAGTATGAATTTGATGCAATCGCTTCCGGATTCTATGATATCCTCTTCTATAAAGAAGGATTTGCTCCTCACTGGGCTTATGATGTATATCTTAATCCCGGCTGGACAGTGCTTCTTGATGTAGAATTGATCTTCGACGGTCCTGTACCGGAGAACTTAACAGCTAC
>CAYUTH010000134.1:0-6420 GCA_964447485.1 uncultured Candidatus Cloacimonadota bacterium
TAATGACCTCTCAAGTTAATGAAACAGTTTCTTTTTCCTGGAATGGTAAGAGCGATGCAGGCAAGACACTTTCCAATGGCGTTTATTTATACTTAGTAAAAGTCAATGGACAAGACTATGCCACAAAGCAGTTGATACTGATGAAATAATTTCATTAAAATATAATCTCGTTCCTATCCGCCAGCTGGCGGATGGGGGTGCATAATTATCGGGGCTGAATATTTTCAGCCCCTTTCTTTAATTGGGAATTTGAAACTTGAAACTTGAAATTGGAAAGAAGAAAGAAGCGAATTGGACACGGATTACACTGATGCAACTGATTCGCCAGTTGGGTGAGAAGAGTATATTTATTGAAAACGGTTTAAATTATTTAGGAACAGCTCCAAGCTATTGAAAATAGATTCTTCACTGCGTTCAGAATGACAAACTTTTAAAACACGCTTGTCATTCTGATCGTAACGAAGTGGAGAGAAGAATCTATTTTTTCAAAACGAGCATTTTTACTGAGAAATTGTACTCAACTACAGAAAATAGATCCTTCTCATGATGAATCGGGATCCAGGATGACAAATTTAGTTTATAATGATTAGCCACGTGCCTTAAAACGTCGATAAAGCGCTTGTTGTTTTCTATTACTCGACTCATTATTCCTCTGTGAACTCTGTGTTCTCTGTGGTTATGTTGTTTCTTGAAAAGTTATTTATTCCCCTTGAATGGTTTCTCGTTCTCAAAATCGGGAACGAAATCTGTCTTGTCTTTCTTTGATTTGAAATTCTGAGGAAATTGAACAAGCATGTTCTGAAATCCCAAACTCAAGGCATGCTCATACACTTCTTCAAATTCATGCAGATTAATAGATTTTTTTAAATAATCGTATTTTCTAAATTTATCATTCTGTAAGAGCTTTGTGGGTGGATAGTATTGCGACATCAAACTTATCGGGATTTCTTTCCCAAACTCTAGAAAAAGAGTGGTAAGCACATCTTTTGAATTCTGAATGTGTTCAGGCAGAATAAGGTGTCGGACAAGCACTCCTTTTGAGGCAATCTGCTTATTTTCAATAAAGGAATCCAGGAATCCCTTTTGACGAACCATCTCAATAAGTGATTCAAGAGCTTTATCAGGATAATACTCTGCGTGAGAGAGCTCTTTTACTAATTTCCTGTCAGCATATTTGAAATCAGGCATATAGATGTCTGCATATTCTTCAAGCGCTTTGATAGATTCAGTTTTCTGATAGCCGGACATGTTGTAGAGGATGGGAATTGAAATATTGCTTTCTCCCAGGAGTTCCACGATTTTTATCGTGTGAGGGAAAAAATGGTCTGTTGTAACGAAGTTCACATTGTGAATATCATTAGTTGCAATAAGTTTCTTTAGTTCCTCAACAACCTGCTCGCATGTGTAAAAATTTCCAAAACCTTCAAAAGATATTTGATAGTTCTGGCAGTAGCAGCACTTGAGAGAGCAACCTGTAAAGAAAACAGTTCCCGATCCATTTGTGCCGGAGATAGGGGGCTCTTCACCAAAATGTGCGCCGATGCTTGAGATTCTTAGCTTGTCAGTTTCCCCACAATAACCGGTTTTTTCTTGTGTCCGATCAACTTTGCATTCTCTGGGACAGAGAGTACAATTCTGATAATTATCAAAGATAGATTTTAATGAAGTCATTGATTAACAAATAATATTTTCTCTGTGTTCTCTGTGCTCTCTGTGGTGAGCTTTGCTTTAGAGATTCTTTATCTTCTCAATGATATCCGTAGTAGATTTTCCTTCAACGAATTGTAAGCTTTTTACTTCACCGCCTCGTGCAAGTACAATATCACTTCCGACAATATCTTCAACAGCCCAGTCACCACCCTTGACGAGGATATCCGGCTGGATCATTTTGATAAGCTCATAGGGTGTGTCTTCATCAAAAATGCACACATAGTCCACAGATTTCAGGTTATCGAGCACGACAGCACGATCCTGCTCATAATTTATAGGACGATCAATACCCTTGAGTCTTTGCACTGAATCATCACTGTTCAACCCGATGATCAGGATATCTCCACATTTTTTTGCTTTGTTCAAGTATTCAACATGTCCTCTGTGTATAAGATCAAAGCATCCATTGGTGAACACGATTTTTACATCGGAGTCATGCAGATTTTGTGTGATATTTGCTATTTCTTCAATTGTTGTGATCATGATTCATTCCATTCTCTAAAGGAGCGAAGGATTTCCCGTGGTGAAGCGGTTGCAGCTCCTACTTTTCCGCATACAACACCTGCAGCATGGTTTGCGATTATTGACGCTGTCTTAATATCACAATCCGCTGTTATCGCAAGCATAAGAGTGCTGATGACAGTATCTCCAGCACCGGATACATCATATACTTCCTGTGAGAATGTAGGTATCTGCCAGCTATTGTTTTGATTATCGCAAATAAACATACCTTTTGAGCCGAGTGTGATCACAACATATTTACAACCCAATTTGTTCATGAGCTTCTGCGCAACGATCTTCAGGTCTTCATCAGACTTGATCTCATATTGCAGATTCTTCTCAGCTTCGTGCTTGTTCGGCTTGAAGAAAGTTATATTTTTATATTCAAAGAAATTCTTCGCTTTCGGATCGACTCCGATGAATTTGTTGTGCGTCTGCGCAAGAGATGTAAAAAGGTGGATGAGTTCTTTTGTGAGCAGCCCTTTATTGTAATCCTGAAGTATAATGCCATCGATCATAGGAACAATTTTCTGTGCATAATCTTTGATTTCGTGATATACTTCACCATCAATCTCATCATCCTTCTCAAAATCGATGCGCACAAGCTGTTGGTTACGTGCGATCACCCGTGTTTTTTGCGTTGTCGGACGAAGAGAGCTGGAAAATATACCTTCATCAGAAATGTGGTTATCTCGAAATATCTGCCGCAATTGATTCCCACTCTGGTCGTCTCCTACTGTTCCAATAATTATTGGTTCGGCACCAAGCGCTTTTATGTTTTGAGCAACATTTGCAGCGCCGCCTGGACCAAATTTTTCTTTATCAACCTTGACGACTTGCACTGGCGCTTCCGGTGAAATTCGATCGACATCTCCAATGATGTAATGGTCGAGCATAAGATCGCCGACCACAAGGATCTTTTTGGATGTTATTGATTCAAATATTTTATTGAGATAAGATTCTTCGATATTCATATTACTCCTTCGAATAAATACTTTTAACCACGAAAAGCACGAAAAATTGCTGAAAATTTTTTTAACAATTTTTTTACAACACAATCCTTTCGATCTGTGCTTTGGGGTATGAAGAAAAGTTAACTAATAAGCCCAACTTCAACATAGTGGCTTTTAAATAATTTAAGAGTTGAGCTTGATGTATATCAGAAATTCCAGACACTGCTTTTATTTCAACAATGATTGAATCAAAACATATAAAATCTGCCCTGTATGTTTGGCTCAAAGGGATGTCTTTATAATTTAAACTTATCTCAACCTGACTTCTAAAAGGAATATTCCTTAATGCAAACTCTTTTTCTAAACATTCCTGATAAACAGCTTCTAAAAATCCGGGTCCTATAATTTTATATACTTCGAATATGGCTCCCTGAATTTTATAGCTTTCATTTCTATAAATTATTTTTTCGTGCCTTTCGTGTATTTCGTGGTGCATATTATTCTTTTAGATGGATGGGATATTCACCATCAAAGCAGGCAAAGCAAAAATTCTTTTGGTCTTTAACCAAACTCTTTAACTCCTCGACTTCCAGATATCGAAGTGAATCTGCGTTAAGATATCTGGCAATATCTTCAACTGATTTCTGGTTTGCTATCAATTCTTCATAGGTAGGTGTGTCAATCCCATAGTAACAGGGGTATTTGACCATCGGAGAACCAATTCGCACATGTACCTCTTTTGCACAGTGTTCGCGAACCATTTTCACTATTTTTTTCAGCGTAGTGCCCCGTACAATAGAATCATCTATCAAGGTGACCTTTTTCCCTTCAAGAAAACCAGGGAGGGGATTGAATTTTTGACTCACATTCTCATCACGAATAGTCTGTTCCGGTGCAATAAATGTGCGTCCTACATAGTGATTTCGAATAAGACCGAAATTAAAATCCAAACCAAGTTTTTTGGCATAACCGAATGCGATAAAATTGCTCGAGTCGGGTACAGGAATAACTACATCAGAAATAACATCCTCTTTTTCAGCGAGTTTTTGACCGAGTTTTTCCCGAAAAGCATACACTGCATTATCGTATACAATACTGTCCGGACGCGAAAAATATATAAGTTCAAATATGCAATGCGCAGTGTGTTTTCTGCTTCTGAATTCGTCAGGATCGAGCTGGATTGATTCCATTCCCTTCTCATTTACATGAATGATCTCGCAAGGTGAGACCTCTTTTTTGAATTGAGCTCGAATAATATCTATGCAGCATGATTCCGATGCGAATACATACGTGCCGTCATCAAGTTCGCCAAAAATAAAAGGGCGGTTAGCGTATGGATCACGAAATGCATAGAGCTCATCCTTGACAAGCATCACAGTAGAATAAGATCCCTGGAAATGCTTCATAAGGTTTTTGATCGAATCAACAATTGAGAGTCCCTGCTTCTCATGAAAATATGCAATATATTTCAGGATGAGTTCGCCGTCATTCTGTGATTCAAAAAAGACATCCTCTGCTTCGAGTTCTTCGCGCAATTCTTTATAATTAACTATATCGCCGTTACTTGCAAGAGCAAACATTGGTCCGGATAGATTGTTCAATATATGGGGTTGAGCATTTCCGATGTCTGATGAGCCCTGGGTCGGGTAACGGACATGACCTATAGCAACACGAGAAGGAATCTGCGTGAGCACGTCTTCATTAAAAACTTCTTTAACAAGCCCCATTTGTTTTATGAGTTGCAATTTCTCGCCGTCGAAATATGCAATTCCACAGCTTTCCTGTCCACGATGTTGCGCAGCAAAAAGCCCAAGAACTGCGAGACGAGAAGCAGATTCAGATTTCTTATCTTTCTGGTATATTCCAATGATTCCGCACATAGTTTTGAGTTACTTCTTCTTTCTGAAAGATACTTTCGATTCTTCACCTTTTCTCAGGCGAGTGATATTTTCTTTATGACGATAAATGATCAAAATTGCAATACAAGTTGTGAGAATGAGTAGTGGGATTTCCTGAAAATGGGGGATATTTCGTATAAGCTCAACGACCCAGAAACAAAAGACTGCACAAAGGGAGGCAAGAGAAATATAGCGTGAAAGTGCTGCAATTACCAGGAATACTCCAGCAGAAATGAGCAATGGGATTGGGAGCAGGCTCATCAATACACCTGCACCTGTTGCTATGCCTTTTCCACCCTTGAATCTCAGAAAAACCGGGTATATATGTCCGATGATAGCAACTAATCCGATCGCAACGATAGCGATCTGATAGGTATGTGGATTGGTATAATCAAGGCAGGAATTGAATCCAAAAATTGTATGTTCGCAGGATTGCGTAAGGAGGATTTTGCCAATTTCGACTGCAAAAAATCCCTTTAAGAAATCAAAAATTAACGAGATGATACCCGGAACAACTCCAAGAGTTCTCAGAACATTTGTCGCACCGGTACTTTTGCTGCCATGTTCCCGAATATCAATTTTTTTGATTATTTTACCCAGAATAAATCCGCTGGGAATCGCTCCAAGAAAATAGGAGATGAGCAAGGCAAAAAATAGAATCACGATTTATCCTTAAATTTTAATTTAATTGTGATGCCGTCGAAACCGAATTCGTCACGGATCTGATTCTGTATGAATCTTTTATAATTTTCTGTGATTAGTGTGGCATTATTCATCACAAACAGAAAAAGTGGAGGATTGGTATCGACCTGCGATGCAAAATAGAATTTCACTCGTTTGTGGGATGTATGAGTAGGAGGATTTTTTGCAACGATCTTTTGAAGAAATGTATTCATTTCATGTGTAGGGATGCGCTTCTTTTTCTGTTGATTCACATAGAGGATAAGGTCAAGAAGCTTTGTGACACGCTGTCCCGATTTCGCAGAAATAAAAATAAGAGGGGCATAGCTTGCATAATTCACACTATAACGAATTTCCTCTTCGTATTTCTTTGCAGTTTTATGATCTTTTTCGATCACATCCCACTTATTAACTACAAGAATAATGGCTTTGAACTGGGATTGAGCATATTCAATAATTCTCTTATCCTGTACTGAGATCTCTTCTTGAGCATCCAGAAGAACAAGTACTATATCAGCATCGTCGATGCTGCGAAGACTTCGCAAGTTGCTGAAATACTCAATACCAAATTTCACTCTGCTTTTTCTGCGGAGTCCTGCTGTATCTATGATGGTCAAATCGTAGTCCTTATATTTAAAATTGAGATGTATAGAATCCCGTGTGGTGCCCGGAATATC
>CAYUTH010000135.1:0-6416 GCA_964447485.1 uncultured Candidatus Cloacimonadota bacterium
TTCCATTGCTGTTTTTTCGTTCGCAGACCAGGTTCGATGTACACCGCGATCAGCAGCTTCCTTGCTGTGTTGAACGAATTCAAAAATTTCTGTAGAGGGTGTGCCGGGGTAGCCGTACGCACCGGAAAGACCTGCATCAAGAGCACCTTGTGCCAGAGCTTCATCACCCAGGAGCAATAATTTGTCCATTAATCCTTCTCCAACGAGATTTTTTTCAAAGAAAGAGAGGACAGAGAGTTTGTGTCAATGAAATCTTTATAATGGTTTGGTGGTTCTGGAATTATTTTTTTATTTTCAAAACTTGAAAGGAATTTTGTATAAATTAAATTCTTCAATATGAACAGAATCCAACAGAATGATCAGATTTTAGAAATAGATGAAATTCTTAATTCCATCCCCGAATTCTCTCACAAAACAACGACTGAGGAAATCCAAAAAAGGATCGAAGGCAAAGACCACGATTTCATTATCGCACATGAAAATAACGAGCCGGCAGGTTTTCTCATTGCCTACAACATAGACCAAAAAACATACTACAACTGGCTTATGGGAGTGCTGCCCGAATTCCGCAGAAAGGGCTTCGGCAGGCAGCTTTTAGAAAAGTTTGAATCCATTGCGAAAGAAAAAGGATATTCTGCAGTACAGGTCAAAACGATGGTTAAATTCAAAGCAATGCAGCGTCTACTCGAAGAAATGGACTACCACGAAATCGGGCATGACGAGGAAGGGAAAATAATCCTGAGAAAAAACGTGTAAGATACTTTCTTTCGTTCTCCTCTCTCGTTCCCAAACCCCCGTTTGGGAATGGCAGTAATTTATCACACCTTGCGTTACCAAGCAGGGACCTGGTAACGAGAAAGATGATAAACTCTGGAGCATAATTAATAACTTGACGGTAAATCAGCAATTCAGGAAGTGAAATCTAAATAAAATTTCGGAGGTTTTCGTGAAAGAACAGCATTCATTTCACAGAGGACTGGAAGACATCCTGGAGGGGTATTGGATGGCGTATGAGAACAGAGACATTGATGAGATACTTTCATACCATCCAAAAGATCGTGACATCATGCTCGTCGGCACAGGCAAGGACGAAGTATATAACACACTCGAAGGATACCGCAAAGGGCTGGAAAGAGATTTCGCACAATCCGAAAAAGTTGAACTCGAACTCGAGAATTTTACTGCTGAATCCTCAGGAAAAGTTGCGTGGGTTTATTTGAATCTTTTTGCGACAGTGACGATCAAGGGAAAAGAGCATAAGCTCGTGACACGTTATACCGCAGTGCTGGAATTGATCGATGGGAAGTGGTATATAATGCAGTCGCATCTGTCATTCCCATCCGAAGAACAGAAAGAAGGAGAGTCCTTTCCCGTAAAATAAAATATGATAACGCTCTCACCGTCCGATGCGAGATCAGTGGCTCTTCATGCGCAGCTTCTGAATGCTCCCACACACATAACAAACAGCAAGAATGGAGTTTATGATATTATAGACCACCTCGGCTATGTGCAGCTCGACACCCTTTCCGTGGTTCAACGCGCTCACCATCATACGCTCTGGAACAGGCATCCTGATTACAATCCTGAAATGCTGCTCGCATTGCAGCGTGATGATAAACTCATTTTTGAATACTGGGGACATGCCGCATCCTATCTTCCTATGAAGGATTACCGTTTTTATCAGCACAGAATGAACAGTTCTGATGACCCTAACTCAAAATGGGAAAAGGAACGTATCGAGAAATACGGCTATCTGCTTGATCCTGTCATGGCACAGGTTCGCGAGAAAGGTCACTGCCAATCAAAGGATATTGAGCTGCCGGAAATAACATTCAAGCAGGGAAAACAGTACCCCAACCCAACGACACAAATCCGTTTTGCACTGAATATGCTCGTGTTCAGCGGTCAGCTTATGATCTCGGAGCGGAAGAATTTTCAAAAATATTATGACCTCACAGAAAGAGTGCTTCCATCGCACATAAATACTGCGTTTCCGACCGAACAGGAGCTTGGAAGGTTTCTTGTGACAAGAGCGCTACAAAGTTACGGGATCGCGTCTGCAAAGGGCATTAAAAATCATATTTTTCTTGCAGGCAATGGAATAATTCTCAAAGCACTGGATGAGATGCTCTGCAGCGGAGAAATTGTGAAAGTCAACGTAGCTGATAACGATGACACTGCAGAATATTTTACGTTTCCAAAAACATTAGAAAGCCATGCAACAATCCCTGCTCCAACGCGCGCAGTGCTTATTTCTCCATTTGATAATTTGATAATTCAGAGGGATCGTTTAAAGTGGCTTTTCAATTTTGATTATGCCCTTGAATGCTACGTCACACCCAATAAAAGAGTTGATGGATACTTCGTGTGCCCGATTTTGTGGAAGGACAGATTCGTCGGACGCCTCGATCCAAAAGCAGACCGAAAAACGAAAAAACTCATCTTCAAAAATATATTTTTCGAGAAAGATTTTGATGAATTCGAGGAATTCTTACCGTCCTTTAAAAAGATGCTGACCGAATTTATGAAATTTAATGATTGCGAGGAAATTGTGATCGATTCGATACAACCGGGAAGATTGTTAAAAAGTTTGAAAATTTAAAGGTTGGAAGGTTGGCGGGATTTTATCCGTAAAAGATCTTTGCAAATATTTTGATAATAAAGCCCAGTAAAATAAGCACCACTCCCACTATCGTTCCCAGAGTTTGAAGTATGCCGAATTCATCAAAAGTGCCGTATCCAATTATGTCCGCAAGAAGGGAGATCATGGTGAGGATAAAACCAACTGACATAACTGCAGATCCGCTAGTCAGGAATTCCGAACTGCTTGAATTTCCTGCGCTATAATCTGTCCGTGCTTTATCTTTCTCCGGCATAGTGTCCTCGTGTACAGAAAAAGAGGTTATCGAGCACATTATTGTCAAGAATATGGTTTTATCTCTGAGATCAGCTCAAGCAATTCACAGTTTAAAGAAGCGCACAAAATTAATTGACATGCAAAGAAATAACACATGAGAATCAGTTCTGAAAGAAGGATGATAAAATGAAAGTAAATATCAAAAAATTTACGTATATGACCGGTCTCGCTGGCGGCGGCTTGATAGTATGTGCTTCAGTAATTACTGCGCTTGCCTATCATGGAACGAAGGGGGAATTGTATTCGCCTTTCAATCATTTCATTTCTGAGCTCGGGCAGAGAGGAGTATCGCAATTGGAACCGCTTTTCAATATCGGGCTCATGATTGGCGGACTGCTCTTTGCATTGTTTATGCTTGGACTCGGCATGTATATAAAGAAACTCTCTGCGTATATTGCTTCCGGACTTGGTGTTATCACAGGCATTGCATGCGGCTTGGTGGGTGTGTTCCCCATGAACAATATGCACATTCACGTGCCGGTTGCCATGGTCTTTTTCCGTGGTGGACTGATCACGATTTTGTTTTTTACGTTAATTTTCCTATTTGATACACAGAAAAAGATCTCCAAATGGATGATAATTCCCGGTGGAATAACCGTGCTGGCGTTTGCCGCATTCCTGTTTATTCCGAAAATGCTTGGATATGCGACTGGCACTTCTCTTTCCGTGCCGGATGTCCGCCCTGCATTCTGGTTGAATCCCTTCCTCGAATGGCTGGTTTTCGTAACCGTGTTCTGCTGGGTGATTGCGTTGTCCTGGTATTTGATGAGAGGGGAAAATGGCATTATTTTATTGACAAAAATAATAAATATCTAAATAGAGATTTGTCTTTAAATAAAACAGATTGAGGTGGAATGATGAACAAGAAAGATTTAATTAAGGCATACTATCCCAGGAGTAAACCGAAAAAACAAGAAAAACAGACTAGACAAACTAAACAGCCTAAGCAAGATAACCAAAAACCCTTTGAAGTTGCCTACCGGATACCCGAAAAAAATCAGGATATTAACAAGGCAATAGAATATTTCCACAGAAAAAATATTACGGAGCTCAACAAGGAGGATGCGGAAAGAGACTACAATACGGGAAACAGGTTTCACAATAGAGGCGACTACGATAGAGCAATAGAATACTATCAGTATGCGATAAATATAGTTCCTTATTTTGAAGAAGAATACAATTGTATGTTAGTATACAACAATATGGGGCTTGCTTATAATAATAAAGGCGACTACGATAAAGCAATTTCTTACTATCAGAAAGCAATAGAGAAAAATCCAGATTATGCAGATGCAAATTATAATATGGGGCTTGCTTATGATAATATAGGCAACAAAGCAATTTCTTACTATCAGAAAGCAATAGAGAAAAATCCATATTATGAAAATGCATACTACAATATGGGAAACATTTATAACATTTACAACAAAGCAATTTCTTACTATCAGAAAGCAATAGAGAAAAATCCATATTATGCAGATGCATACTACAATATGGGAAACATTTATAACAATCAAGGGAACCATGAAAGAGCAATAGAGTGTTATCAAAAAGTGGTTAAGATTAAACCAGATTGTGTAGATGCATACTACAATATGGGGCTTGCTTATGGTGATAATGGTAACTACGATAAAGAGATTGAATGTTATCAAAAAACAATAAAAGTCAAACCAGATTATGCAGATGCATACTACAATTTAGGTGTCATTTATTACGAAAATGTAAACTATGATAAAGCAATAGAATGTTACCAAAAAGCAATAGAGATAAAACCTGATTGTGCAAATGCATACTTTAATATAGGGATTATTTGCTGTGAAAAAGGGCGAAAAATATCAGCAGCCGACAACTTTTATAAGGCAGGTCTGTTATATCTTAAGCAAAACAACAGGCCGTTGGTTCTTGAGACCTTAGATGAAATGAATAATTTCGTACCAGATTCACCACTAATTCAAAAACTTATGGATAAGTTGTATGAGGAAAGGTGAGAATTTAATATAATATTCGTGCTTTTAAATTTTTAATTTTTCAAACAGATCTTTCCAAAATTCAACTACTTTTAAAAGAATATTTTTAAATACTAAAATATTGTTATTGTTATCAATAATAATTAGATCATCTGTATTAAATGAATTGCCATTGAATCCCCCATTAAATCCACCATTTCTTTTTTTGGTAGTTTTAATTTTATCACATACTTTCAAGTGCTTCGTTCCATTACAGATTTCACGTATATATCGAAATTCAGGACATTGTGAATTAACATATTCATTAAATTTACATTCAGTATAATCATAATTATGTTTTTTTGATTTAATAATTATTCCATTATTAATCATAAATTTTATTATGGATTTTTTCATGTCTTTCCATAACCATTCCCGTAGATGATAAGCAAACATAGAACAAATAACAGCATGTCGGGAAGATTTATAATTTTCATTATCAAAAAACTCTTTTACTTGCTCTTTTAGAAAGTAGTTAAAAAAATCTTTTGAATTATTTACTTCAAATGTAGTCATTTTACTCCTTAATCATATTTTTTATATATATCAATTATTTATAATTTTATAATTTTTTATCAATAAAAAAAATAACTATTTTATCATTAATACACAAAAGAAGATACTATCCGCAGGATAAACCTGCACTTATCACAAAACAAGGGGTAGGGTCGGGTTTATCCCGACTAGATTGTGCGGACCAAAAGCCGACGGAGTCGGCAACTCCAAATAAAAAAGTTTGTCATTCTGAGTGTAATGAAGAATCTATTCTTCTAGAAAGGGATATCGTATTTGTATTGTTCTGTGTGTTTTAAGGAAATAGATTCTTCACTCCATTTCATTCCGTTCAGAATGACAAAACTCTTTTAGTATTAGTTTTTATTATACTCTATCAAAAATAGACGGTGGGCAGAATTCCTCGATACGCTCGATAATGCGCTCTGCCTGCTTGATAATCTCCACTTCGGAACAATTATTCGTATTTATCTCGAGCACTTGTGTCATTTTTCTGGCTCGCGGAATCCAATTATCATACGCATCATTAAGCTGCTGAAGATAGCTTTTTGGAATACTTTTTTCGCTTTCTCTTCCACGCTGCTGTATCCGCTCGACAAGTTCGTCCACATCTGCACGCAGGTACACGATCAGGTCAGGGTCTTGCAGGTAGTAGGTCATGTTCTTGAAAAGGTCCTGGTAATTCTCAAAATCCCTGTCGGTCATTGAGCCGTTCTTATACAAAGTGCGCGCAAAGATCTCCGCATCCTCGTAAATAGTCCTGTCCTGAATGCACGAGATGTTGTTATCAACTATTTTTTTCTGCATCTCAAAGCGCTTTGAGAGGAAGTACACCTGCAGGTGAAAACTCCATCTGTCCATATCTGCGTAGAAGTCATCGAGGTAGGGATTTGTAATGACCGGTTCGTAGTATGCTTCCCACTCGAGTTTTTCGCTGATGAGCCGGGTCATGGTGGTTTTGCCCACGCCGATATTTCCTG
>CAYUTH010000136.1:0-6374 GCA_964447485.1 uncultured Candidatus Cloacimonadota bacterium
CAAAACGCAACACTCAAAATATATAACATCAAAGGGCAACTTGTGAAAACCTTCGTCCCTGAAACAAGTCCGAAAGGAACTGTTATGGACTTTGTGTGGGATGGAAAAGATAATCAAGACAAGACTGTTGCCAATGGCGTATATTTCTACAAGCTTGAAACCAGCGAAAAGCAGATCACGAAGAAAATGGTATTAATGAAATAATCTCCGCACTATTACGATATATGCAAGGCGCACATCGAATTCGGTGTGCGCCTTTTTTTATGATATATCTCGTTCAAAAATTGAACTTGAGTACGAGTAAGGTGGGGATATTAGTAAACTTCTTGACAGATAATAAGTAATTACCAAAAAAGAAAAGTCCACAGGATTATTATGAAAACAAGAGAAAGAAATAAGGACACTATTAACGCCATACCAAATAGAATAACTACATATAAATTAAAACAGATCATAAATATCACCCGCACTTGTTCTGGAATATTTGTATGATTAACAATAAAATTTAATATGAGGAAAAAATGATTGATATCGCCCTATTGATTGCGAGTTCAATTGCCACTTTTGGATTTGGTAAAATTTTAGATAAAGGTTATGATGGTCTATTCAAAAACAAGAAAGATTTTCAGAACAGACTTTACAAGGTCATTTGTAATACTTTAGAAAAATTTCAGAATAATAATCCTCTAATCCTTGAAGCTGGAAAATCACCGTTTTACGAATTCAAAATCTTTGTCGAAAAATTACTGAACTGGAGATTGTTTAAAGATGAAACACAATTTGATGTTGAGCAAATCATTGATGAATTAAAAACAAATAAACATATTCAGATACCTCAATCTTCTGAAATTGAAGCATTTTTGAATGTTTTTATTGAAAATATAAAAAAGGACCAAAAATTAAAGAAGACGTTTTGCGATGAGTTTGCTCATGAAGAAACATTCAAGAATTCAAAAAAATTAGATGAAGTTCTTAATATTTTGAAAGGCACAATAGAAAGCGAGAGTAGAGAATCAAATAAAACTCACAAACATCCCCAGCTCAAAATCCTCTCAATCACAGCAAGTCCAAAAGAAGAAGATATTTTCTGCGAAAAAGAACAGGAAGCCATTCTTGATGCTTTTCATAAATATGATCATAAAAGATTATTCGTTGATATTCCCGATCTAATTGAATCGACCATGTATGAGATTGCCAAGTACCTGAAAGACGGTAAACACGATGTTCTGCAGATTACTGCTCACGGTAGTATCGATGAAAACGGGGAAGGTTATCTTGTTTTTGAAGAACCCGATGAGAAAAAGAAGGGATTTAAGAATATAAATATCTACGGCACAGATCTTGCAGAACTGCTCAAAAACTTGAAAGAAAATAATGAAGTCAATATTCAATTGGTGATCCTTTCGTCCTGCTATTCAGGAAACGATAATGAAGCCTATAATTCTGTAGCTAAATCACTTTCTGCAGCGGGAATTCCCAATGTGATCGGAATGAAAAAAACTGTTTCTCACGATGCCTCGATTGTCTTCAACACAAATCTATTTAATGCATTATTAGATGGCAACAATATACAAGAAGCTTTCGAAAAAGGGAAAAGCGGAATTGCCGATCTGGAAAATGACAGAAGATTAAAAAACCCCAAATTAATTTTTGAATCTGAGATTGATATTCCGATTTTATATACCAACCAACCTGAAATTACCATTGATGACTTTTCAAAACATGAAATCATTTCCGAATCAAGGGTTCATCTCAGGCAATTTAAAACAAACACCGTTACACGTGGATTTATCGGACGCAGAAAACAAATTCGTGAAATTCTGAAGCGGATACAGGAAAAGCAGACTGCCATTGTACTCAAAGGTCCCAGCGGTATCGGAAAATCTACTCTTACAGCAAGAATCCTGATCGATCTGCTCCGAGATGATTATATCTACCTGGAATTTCAGGGGAAAATTACACCGGCTGAAATCCTGGAGAAACTGACCGCAGAATCTGCCAAACTACATTCCTTAAAAATTGCTGAAATTAAAACAGCAATGGATTTCATCACGGATATAAAAGAAAAACTGATATACCTCTACAACAGCTATTTTTCCCAAAAGAAAATCGTGATCGTTTTTGATAATTTTGAAGATAATCAGGATTTGAAAAATGATAACAACATAAATAAGGAACTCAGAGCTTTTATTAAAAAGATGCAGACATTATTCTCCGGATCGGATTCCGTTATAATATTCTCTACCCGCTACAACCTGCCGGGATTTGAAGCAAATACGTTGAATGTGCCTGAATATACTCCCCTGGAAATCCAGAAGAAAATCTATTTCAGCAAGTCTCTCAAGAAACTGGATGAAAAATCACTAAAGCAAATTAATGATACTGTTGCCCGTAATCCCCGATCACTCGATTTGATGAACTCACTCATTGAAACAAAATTCCAAAATGTTGAAATCGTAAATTTAACTGATATTGCAGGTTTAGCCGTCAAATTAAAAGAAATCCTCAGAACTGGCGCAAACCCAACTGATGGAGACGACTTCGCACCCTTTATCCTGGAAAAACTCCTGGAACTGCTTTCCCAAGAACAATTTGATCTCCTTAAAGTAGTCTCTACTTACAGGAGACCGGTAGGTTTCGAGGCGATCTCATTTTATGCTCTTCCAGTTATAGAAAGCGATCTGGAATCCCTGGAAAAATTATCGCTAATCGAGATCATTCAGATTGAACAGCAGAATTTCTATTATACTCACCGCCTAACTGCTTCCTACTTCAGGGAGACTCTGGAAAATGAAGAAATAATTGAGTTGAACGATAAAGCAGCTAAATATTGCTTAACTGTTTTTGAAAAAGATAGAACAATTGAAAGCTATTTAGAAGTCCGTGAACACCTTTTAAGAGCAGAGAAATATGATGAAGCCGCCTCTATTGCCTTTAGCGCTGGACTTGCATTAAGCAGGTGGGGTGATGTTTTTGCTGCCTTGAAGCTCAACCTTGATACTCTGGAAACAAATATTTCCAAGAAGAATATCGGAAATGCCAAATCAAATATCGGTAGGATTTATTCTGCTCTTGGAGAATCGCAAAAAGCACTGAAATATCATCAGGAAGCTTTAGCAATTAATCAACAAATAAACCATAAAAAGGGAGAAGCAAATCAGCTGGGAAGTATCGGCACTATTCATTATATTCTTGGTGAACTTCAAAAAGCACTCAAATATCATCAGAAGGCTTTGGAAATTGATCGACAATTGAACTATAAACAGGGTGAAACTGCGGATTTGGGAGATATTGGTAATATCTTTTCCAAACTTGGAGATACTCAAAAAGCACTTAAATATTATCAGGATTCTTTGGAAATTAACCAACAATTAAACTATAAACAGGGTGAGGCAAGTCAACTGGGAAATATCGGTTTGATTTATAAAGATATTGGGGAACCTCTAAAAGCACTGAAATATCATCAGGAAGCTTTGGAAATTAACCAACAATTAAACTATAAGGAAGGTGAGGCTGCGGATTTGGGAGATATTGGTAATATTTACTCCATTCATGGTGATACTCAAAAAGCACTTAAATATTATCAGGAATCTTTGGAAATTAGTCGACAATTTAACTTAAAACAGGTGGAGGCAAATCAACTGGGAAATATCGGTTTGATTTATTATACTCTTAATGAACCTCAAAAAGTTATTGAATATCTTATTCCTTCGATGTTAATCTTTTTAAATATTGAATCTCAAGAAATAAAAGTTAATATTGATATATTGAAAAACTTAATAATGAAAATCGGATTTGGGCAGTTTGAAAAGTACGTGAATGAACTTGGCTACAAATATGAAGAAATAAAGACAATTATCGATCAGAATTATCATGACCAAAGCAATGATCAAACTGAGCAGTTAAATCAACAATTAGTTGAACATTCTGTAAAAGCGATAAAAACTCATCGAAAAGAAGAAGACCATTTTGTGGAGCTGGAAGAACTAAGAAAAAATCCGACTGCAAATACACATCCAGATATTATCAAATATTATGACTTTCTTATCGAACATGCCAAAGGCAAAAAGGCAGAAGAAATAAAAGATACGATAGATAAACCTTTGTGGGATATGTTTGTTCAAATACGAGATAAAATACCGGAATAATTGCGGTCTTTCAATACGATTGCCTAACTCGTTCCCAAATTAAACTCGAGAACAAGTATCACTCCTATCAGCAGCATCAATCCACATAAATTTGACAACAATTTCTCTCCAATCTTCTTTACTCATACTATGGCATCGCAAGACAGTAAAATATGGACAGTCAAAGACGTACTCTTCTGGACATCGGACTATTTTTCGGAAAAAGACATCCCTTCCCCACACCTGAATGCGGAACTGCTCATTGCGCATGTCCTGGAATGCTCCCGTCTCGATCTGTATATGAAATATGACAGACCGCTTGCAGAGAGGGATTTATCACTCATAAAGAAACTCATTAAAAGCAGAGCTTCACATTATCCTATCCAATATCTTCTTGGCTCTACAGAATTTTATGGAATTCCTATCATCGTTGAGGAAGGAGCGCTCATACCCCGTCCCGAAACGGAAATCCTTGTCGATGCAGTTATTTCATATATAAAGAAATCCGATCAGAAAACATGGACAATGCTGGACATTGGTACTGGCACAGGAAATATTCCAATTGCGATCAGCAAATCTTTCAAAGACACAGAAAAGGACATTCACATTGTTGCTACTGATATTTCCGGAAAAGCTATACAGCTCGCAGGGAAAAATATTGATAATCTAAAAATCGAGAACATCACCTTGCTCCTTTCCGATATCTTTGATAAAGTCACAAAAACGTATGACTGCATCATATCCAATCCTCCCTATGTCAGCGAAAATGAGTTCAAAGAATTACCGAAAGAGGTGAGGGATCATGAGCCGAAAGAAGCTCTTTTTGCAAAAGAGGATGGACTGGAATTTTATCATACAATTCTGAAGAATGCCGGAAAATATCTCAAAGATGATGGGAGAATATTCTTCGAAATCGGTGCATATCAAAAAGATGGCGTATCAAAACTGGCTGAGGAATATAATTACAAAATCATTGACATCAAACAGGACTACAATGATTTCGACCGAGTTTTAATCCTACAAAAAAATACATAGAAGTTGGTTTCAATATGGATGAAATTTTAGTACGCGGCGGACGCAAGCTCTCAGGAGCAATTGCTGCAAACGGCTCGAAGAATGCTGGACTGCCGATTCTTGCTGCCACACTCCTTGCTGATGGGGAATATCACATAAAGAACATTCCTAATCTCTCAGATATTCGAACAATGATCAAACTGCTCAGAACGATAAGCACTGAAGCTGAATTCACTGACCACGAACTGAGGATCGTAACCAAAAAAGAAAAAAATCACGAGGCACCTTATGAGCTTGTGAAAACAATGCGCGCCTCGATCTATGCACTTGGACCTCTGCTTGCACGCTGTGGTGAGGCAAAAGTTTCCTTTCCCGGTGGATGTGCACTCGGTGCACGACCTATAGATTATCACCTCGAAGCCCTCCATAAACTGAATGTGACTATACAAATAAAACATGGTTATATTTATGCGAAAACCAAAGGTTTGCAGGGCGCTCAAATATATTTTGAAAATAAAACGGTCGGTGCAACTGCAAATGTACTGATGGCAGCAGTTCTCGCTGAAGGCACGACTGTTATACAAAATGCTGCATGCGAACCCGAGATCAGCAGTCTCGGAGATTTCCTCAATAAAATGGGCGCTCACGTCGAGGGACACGGAACAGAAAGTATTACTGTGTATGGTGTGAAGGAGCTTCATCCAGTAGATTATTCACTTATTCCGGACAGGATTGAGGTGGGAACCCTTCTTGTTGCTGGTGCGATCACGAATGGAAAAATTACTGTAACAAACTGCATGCCAGAACATTCGGGTATTGTGTTGAACAAACTCCGGGACATCGGGTATACTATAGAAATAGATGGGCACGATATAACGATCTATAATAATGCAAAGAGAAAACCAATTGAGATCTCAACAAATCCCTATCCCGCATTTCCGACTGATCTTCAGCCGCTGTTTGCCGCACTATTATCAACGATCGAAGGAAAAAGCATCATTAATGAGAATATCTTCTCAGACAGATTCATGTACATCAGCGAACTTCAGCGCTTGGGAGCAGACATAAAATTATCTGGTAGCAGGATCAGTATAAATGGCGGCAACAAACTCTCCGGAGCGCCGGTCATGGCTCCTGACATCAGAGCTGCCGCCGCACTTGCCACTGCTGCACTGGCATCAGAAGGTGAATCGAGAATATCCCGCGTGTAGCATCTTGCCCGCGGATATGAGC
>CAYUTH010000137.1:0-6291 GCA_964447485.1 uncultured Candidatus Cloacimonadota bacterium
CTACGACCTTCAGGTTATGAGCCTGACGAGCTACCAAACTGCTCCACCCCGCGTTAAAGGAATACAACATTTTTACTCGCCGAACATGCTGTCAAGAAAATGACACACCTCTGTATGAGGAAGAATATAACCCAAGAATCCTAAAAATGCAAGCATGAATGTTAATTTTCTGTTTTCATTAACAATACAAGAGATTTGACTTTTTATATAAGATTTTTGAAAGTACGCACATAAATTTGCATTTACTTATGAATATTTTTTAGGACTTTATATGAAAATAATATTAGTTTTGTTTGCAGTAGTATCATTAATCTTGCCGCTCTCCCTGCCCGCACAGGAGATTTCCTTATCGCTGGAAAGTGCCATTGACAGCGCGCTTGTCAACAACCAGAAGATCAAACAGCAGGAAGAGGTTGTGCTGCAAAAAGAGTATTTGAACAAGGCTTCCATCGGTAATTTTCTCCCGTCAATAGACCTGTTTGCCGGCTATACATACCTGAGTGATAATCCAGAATTCGATACGGAAAAAATTAAGGAATCCATCGACGATATGTTCGGAGATTATGGCGCGGTCATGGCAAAACGACTTGAGCTTTCACCGTGGACACAGCAGATGATACATGATGAAATAGTGGCAGGCTTGAGTACGCTCCCCGCATACAAACTTGAGATCGATCAACAAACATATAAGAATGCAAACCTTGTTGTCACCCAGCCGATATTCCTTGGCGGAGAACTCTGGGCAGGAAAAAAATTTGCACAAGCCGAGTTGGATCTCGCAAATGAAGGACTTCACAAAACCCGTAATGAAATAATCAATAGCACCACCCAACAGTATCTTTCCGTGATCCTTCTCGAAAAGGTGGTTGATCTGCGAAAAAAAGCGCTCGCCGGCATGGAGAAACACGAGTCTCAGGCAGAAAGAGCTATTAAGATAGGAGTTATTGCGCCACCGGAAATCATTCGAGCACAGGTCGCAGTTGCGAATGCAGAAAGAAATCTGGAAGATGCACAAAACGAGCTCTCTCTTGCAATCTCTGCGCTACGTGCAACACTCAGTTTGCCAGCATACATGCATTTGCTTCTTACCGATTCGCTCTCTTTCCGCGATGTGCAGCTAAATTTGACTGAGATGAAAGAACTCGCTCTTGCAGAAAACTCCATCCTGAAAGAGATCGACCATAAGCAGAAAATCGCAGATCAGGCATTTGCCGTAAAACGAGCAAAATTCCTTCCACAGATCGTTGCGATCGGAGAATATAATCTTATCCGGGAAAATTACCCTATTGTGCTGCCGCGCTATTCGCTGGGAGTACAACTCGAACTCAACTTATTTCATGGCATGAAGAAAATAAACGAACTAAAGTCTGTGAAGCATCTCACAAAAGAAGTAGAAGTCGCCAAGCAATATGCAGAAGACGAGATCATGCTGCTCACAGAAGAGCTTTTTTACAAGACCGAAAACAGCAAAACTCGCTATCTCAAACTAAAACCCACTGTCGAGCTTGCGAAGAAAAATCTGGATATTAACGAGACGCGATTCCGTGAGGGGCTGGGCAAATCCATCGATGTGATCGATGCAGAACTCCTGTTTCAGGCGGCTTCTATAGAACGGCTTCTCTCGTTGTACAATTATTATACATCTTTATCCTGCCTCTTTATAACTGTCGGGCAACCCGCCCGGGTAATTGAAATCTTAAAAAAATAAGTTTCGGAGAATTATATGAACAATAAAAACCTGCTTTTGCTCATTCCGCTGATATTGATCATTATTGCCATCCTCTTTCTGCTTATGCATTCCTGCTCGAGTGCGAAGGAAGTTTTCACCGGCACCTTTGAAACAACGGTCGTCGATGTTGCCTCGGAAATACCCGGTCGTATCGACACGATTTTTGTGGATAGAGGAGATATGGTTATGAAGGGACAACTTCTTGCAACGATCCAACCCAATATCATGAACGCCAAACTCGGTCAGGCACAAGGTGTCCTGCAGGCAGCTCAGGCGCTTGTGGAAAAAGCAGAAAATGGTGCGCGGGAACAGGAAAAATCCGCTGCAAAAAACCAGTATGATATGGCAAAAAGCCAGTTTGAATTTGCTAAAAAAACCTACTTGCGCTTCACAGTGCTCTATGCGGATAGTATTATTTCCCAGCAGGAAATGGATGAAATAGAGTTTAAATACCACGCTGCAGAAGACCAGATGAACGCAGCAAAAGCCATGTATGATATGGCGCTTCAAGGTGCTCGAATCGAGGATATAGACGCTGCAAAAGGAGAATATGTCGAAGCGCATAATGTGTACAAAGAAGCTCTCGCGTATCATAATGAGCTTGAGGTTATCGCACCTGTGTCCGGTGAAGTCTGCTCCCGTATTGCCAATCCGGGGGAAGTAATGGGCGCAGGTTATCCGCTGCTCTCAATCCAAATTCCTGAAAAAATATACCTGCTTCTGAATGTGCGGGAGGATAAGCTGTCTGCTTTCCAAAAAGATAAAACATGCAAAGTAAGAATTCCGGCACTCAAAAATAAGGAATTCGAATTCGTGGTGCATTTTATCTCCGTCATGGCGGATTTTGCTACATGGGTCCCAACAAAAGCAACCGGGCAGTTCGACCTGAAAACCTTCGAGGTACATCTTAAACCAATAAAACCAATTGAGGGATTACGTCCCGGCATGACCGCACAGGTATATCCTCAGTAATATATGAGATTTCAACCAGCATTCTTTCGCGTGACCTTGCGCGAAATTGACAGGATAGTCCATCAAAAATCGACACGGAATTTACTCCTCTTTATTCCCGTCTGCGTATTTTTGCTGCTCTCCTTCATCTATGTGAAAGGAATCCTGCACGACATTCCAATCGCGGTTTATGATAAGGATAATACAGAACTTTCCAGAACGATTGTGCGTTTTATTGAAGCATCTCCGGAAACAAAGGTGGTTCGTTATCTTAATTCGTCGGACGACGCAAAGAGCATTTTTCTTGAAAACAACAACATAGAGGCAATCTACGAAATCCCAAAAGGGCTCTCGGACGATATCATGTCCGGGAAAAGTTCGAAAATCGGCGTGTACACGAATTCATCAAATATCATTTTTGGCAATACGATCTATAAGGAAGCAGAAGATGTGGTAAACACGGTGAATGCAGGCATCCTGATAGAAACATTCGTGAAACAGGGCATGACCGAAGAGCAGGCAATGAACCTTGCGCCACCTATTCGGGTGGATGCAAAACCGCTTTTTAATCCAAATTATAATTATCTCTATTACCTGGTGCCCGGACTCATGACCGTACTCTTGCAGATGATCATTTTCTTTGTGGCGGCTCGGGCAATTAATTCCGAATTCAATAACAATACCTATAGCGAATTGCTGCGCACCGCAAAAGGAAAATTGCTCAACATTCTTTTCGGAAAAGCATTTGCCTACCTGGTCATGGGACTCCTCATCCTGCTCTTTATTCTCGGTATCATCTATCCGCTCTTTGGCATCCCGATAAACGGAAACCTGCTCCTCATCCTTGGTTTTTTCATCCTTTTTCTCTGCGCGGTCATCTTCCTTGGGCTGATGCTTTCTGCAATTGTGAAAGATGAAATACTCGCGCTTGATATTGCTTTTTTCTATAACTCACCGGCTTTTGTTTTCAGCGGCTTCACCTTCCCGATCTTTGCAATGCCCCTGTTCGATAAATTCTATGCGCAGTTCATTCCCTACACCCACTTTTTATACGGCTTTTTCAAGCTTTTCCAGATGAATACTCCCGCCCGATATGCGCGTCCCGAAATCCTAGTGCTGCTTCTTTTTGTGCTTGTCGGATTTGTTGGAAGCCTTGTCGCACTCAGCATACGAACGAAGAAGTTCGAGCTCCGGTCCACATCATGAAGACGTTCCTCAAAGTATTTTCCCGCGAGCTGGGCATCATTTTCAAAGACCACAGCATTATCCTGACCGTGCTTATTGCGCCGATCCTGTATGCCTTTTTCCTTGGCTCGATCTATCTTTACAAGGATGCAGACCAGATAAGCTTCGCGGTCGTGGACATGGACAGAACTCCCACCACAAGGCAACTCTACCGGTTCATGGATGCAAACCAGAAGATAAAAATGATCGGCACGCTGGGCAGTTATGAAGAAGGTATCGACCAACTCTACAAGATGGACATCCAGGGTTTTCTTTACTTTCCCAAAGGTTTTGAAGACGAGATAAAATCCCTCGCTGGAGCTGATGTGAAACTCTACCTGAACACAACCCGCTTTATGCCTTCGAACGATCTGAACAATGCGGTGCAGGAAATCCTTCTCACCTATGGCGCGGGGATTCGGCTGCGCTTTTTCGAAGCACGAGGAATGACGCAGGCAACGGCTGTGGAACTGGTCGAGCCGCTTTCCGCAGAAGTTCATCCCATCTATAATACCACAAACTGCTATGGTAATTTCCTCCTGCCGGGTCTATTCCTGCTTATCCTGCAACAAACACTCCTGATCGGTTTTGGAGAAAGCATTGCCAAAGAGAATGAAAAAAATAAATTCTCAAAATTCTTTGCTGCGGGGAAAAACAACCTGCTGCAGATGCTCTCTGGCAAGGGTGGGTTTTATTTTCTTTTATATGTGGCATATTTTCTGTTCTTTTTCGCAGTAGTTTTTCATGCCTTTGAAATCCCGATTAAGGGCAACCTGCTTGCCGTCGCTGTGATGAGCATGCTCTTTCTGTTTTCAGTTTTGTTCTACACGCTCTTCGTTGCATCATTCTTCCGCAGCCAGAAAAGGTATATGGAAATTATCGCTTTCACCTCTTATCCTTTGTTTTTGATCTGCGGGTATTCCTGGCCCCTTTCGACCATGCCGCTTCCCATTAAATGGCTCTCTCATACTATCCCCACCACTCCTTTTTTCAACGGATTCATCAAACTCGGCGTGATGGGAGGAGGATGGGATTCCATAAAGGGTTATGCTTTCCATTTGATAATCCTTGTGCTCTTGTCCTTTATTGCAATGGTGTGGCGGTGGAAGTATTTGAGCAAACAAAACACATAAACAATCTCGCTCGTAAGTTGTACTTGCGCGCGCAGAACTAAATATGGGAAGTTGAACTTCCGGCAGAGGGCCGTTCATAAGTCCAACTTATGAACGAGAGATGGGGATGGTGTAAAGTACGCCTATTTTATCTCCCGATATTCATAAGCACCGATATCCACGGCAGGTCCCGATAATCTTGGATTTCCTAAAATGTCTATTTCGGGTAAATTGGGTGCATTGTTATCTCCTACGTTTATACAGGGGGAGCTGGATTGCAACTGGCAGTTATTATTTGCCTCGTCCACAAACATCGGATCAAGAGTACTTCCTAGCATATTATGTCCGCCGTTAATAACTCCCGCTGGAAGTGAGTCTGATTGGATGAAAGAATAGGAGATTGTTGGATGACTATCATCATCACAAACATACAAGTTATCTCTAAAACCATTAATAATGGTGTTACATATTTCGGGATTTGAGGATTCATCACAGGATATTCCCCGATAAGTTTCTTTTGTATAACCTGTATTTGTTATGGTATTGTTGAGTATATAGGGATTAGCATTGCCCCCACAACTAATACCACTTTGATTTTTTATAATAAGGTTATTTGAAATGAACGGGCTTGAACCATATGCGCAAGCAATTGGATATTGATGCCCAGTAAATGTATTACCCATAATAATTCCATTTATATTCTCATAATATACAATTCCTATCGCATTTCTCTCAATCATATTACCCACAATCTCGGGATTACCGTTTGTATCACAGAAAATTGCATATGTATAGCCGGTAATATAGTTTTTTTCAATCTTCGGGCTGGATTTATTAGATCGGATCGAGTTATACCACGTTTCATATCCAGACAGGTTATTTACAAAGGTGTTACCTTCAATATCAGGCGCAGAATACTCTTCACAAAAAACATCAAATCCATTATCTACAAAGCTGCTGCTTATAATCTGTGCACCAGTGCTATTATAACAGAATATTCCGCAGTAATTATCGTTAAAATAACAATCCTGTATCGATCCCGTTGAGTTATAAAAGAAAACAGAGCCGCAATCTTAGGGTTCGCCATATCCATAATCACAACATTCATAAAAATCATAAAGAATGCCGGAATGAAGTATCTTGCAGTATTGAAAACTATTTGTTGCACTCGAGGTGCTGTCTATGCAAATAATAGCCCACGAATACTCATCTCCATCCCGTGTAAATACGATCGAATCGTTTCGCGTCCCTCTTGCGATTATATTACCCCTTATA
>CAYUTH010000138.1:0-6281 GCA_964447485.1 uncultured Candidatus Cloacimonadota bacterium
TAGGCAACTTAGAGTGGAAAAAGATTAAACATAACATAATCGACACACCTGGATATAGTGATTTTAAAGGTGATATGATCACTGCATTTCGTGCGGTTGACACTGCTCTCATAACGATCAGTTCAGTTGCAGGAATAGAAGTTATGACCGATCAAGCAATGAAATATGCTGATGAAGTAGGTAACAGTAAAGCAATTATTATTAACAAAATAGATAGGGAACATGCAAAGTTTACGGAAATAATCGATGAACTCAGCAATGTTTCCGACCAGATCGTGGTGCCGGTTCTTATCCCGATTGGAACTGCAGAACATTTCAAAGGTGTGGTGAACACCATCAATAAAAAAGCATATGCCCAGGGCAAAGAAATTGAAATCCCTGCAAATCTTGCTGATGAAGTCGAAGAATGGCATGAGAAAGTTATTGAAGCTGCTGCAGAATCTGATGACAAACTTATGGAGAAGTTTTTTGAAGAAGGCGCTCTTTCTACAGAAGAGATCAGTCTCGGACTAAAAAATTCAATCATGCAGGGTACTGCTATACCTGTTTTTGCATGCTCTGCATCAGAAAATATAGGTATTCAGGAAATCCTTAATCTTATCAATATGTTCTTCCCATCACCACAGGATATCAAAGAAATCCCTGTGCAGAAAAATGATGTAACAGAAAAGCTCGATCTCGCCAATTACAAAAAGAAACTCGGCTATGTCATCAAATCTGTTACAGAATTAAACTTTGGGGAAATCGCTCTCGTGAGAATGTATTCAGGTGTTTTAAATACCGGAGATGAGGTTGAACTTCCCGAGAAAGCTGCCAAAGAAAAGATCGGGCAGATATTTTCCGTATGCGGCAAAAAGCGTGATGAAGTCGATGAATTATCAGCTGGAGATATTGGCGGTTTGGTCAAATTGAAAAATACTAAAACATCTAATACGATTGCAGAAAAGGGAGAAAATCTCATAGTCAAACCTCTGCATTATCCTGAATCTGTCTATTGGAAATCTATCCGGGCAGCCAGCCAATCCGATGAAGACAGGATCGGTCCTGCACTTACGAAAATCACGGATGAAGACCCTACGATAAAAACAGAGATCAATATTGAAACTAACCAGAATATACTTTCCGGACAGGGAGAAATCCAGATCGGTATTGTACAGAAACGCTTAAAAGATAAATATAATGTCGAAGCAAATCTCACTGACCCGAAAATACCTTATAAAGAAACTGTAACCGGCAAATCAGACGTGAAATACCGCCATAAAAAACAGAGTGGCGGGCACGGGCAGTATGGTGAAGTGTATGTAAGAATCTCACCAAAAGAACTTGGCGAAGGATTTGAATTTGTCAATGCAATTGTCGGGGGCGTCATTCCCAGCAAATACATTCCTGCTGTCGAAAAAGGACTTGTGGAAACTATGAGGGATGGAATCCTCGCAGGCTATCCTGTAGTTGATATTCAAGTTGAACTTTATTACGGCTCGTACCACGATGTTGATTCCTCAGAAATGGCATTCAAAATCGCTGCTTCCCATGCGCTGAAAAATGGTTTCACTCAGGCAAATCCTATACTGCTCGAGCCCATTCATAAGGTTCAGATCGTTGTTCCTACAGAATACATGGGTGATGTCATGGGCGATATCAGCAGCAGGAGAGGCAAGATCCTCGGCATGTCTCAAGAAGACAACAAGCAGATTCTTAATGCGGAAATTCCTCTTTCAGAATTGTATTCCTATTATACGTCATTGAAATCAATTACTCAGGGTCGCGGATATTTCACACAGCAATTTGCATATTATCAAAAACTTCCTAATGACCAGGCTCAAAAAGTTATTGATGAGAGCAAAAAGGATGAAGATTAATAATATCAGTAATTTGATGGAGGTATAATGTCCGGACATAATAAATGGAGTTCGATAAAGCATAAGAAGGCAAAGGAAGATGCCAAACGAGGTAAGGTCTTTACAAAGATCATACGCGAGATCATTGTTGCCGCACGGGACGGCGGGGGAGATCCGGAGTTGAATCCCGCACTTCGGAACGCAATTAATAAAGCAACTTCCGAAAATATGCCAAAAGATAATATCGAGCGCGCAATTAAAAAGGGAACTGGCGATCTGGAGGGCGTCAATTACGAAACTATCATGTACGAAGGATATGCTCCGGGTGGTGTGGCAATGATCATTGAGGCTGTCACTGATAACAAGCAGAGAACTGTTGCAGAAATCCGCCATGTCCTTACCAGGCATAATGGCAGTCTGGCAGAAAAGGGCTCGGTCTCCTGGAATTTTAGTCAATCCGGAACTATTCTCGTGCTGAAAGAAGAGCTTGATGAAGATGAACTCATGACGATTGCACTTGATGCAGGCGCTGAAGATTTCTCTGAAGAAGATGAGTTTTTTATTATAACTACTGATTCAAAAGAATTATACAATGTCGTTCGTGGTTTGGAAGAAAAGGATATTAAAATAGAAAAAGCAGAACTCGAATATGTACCTCAAAACACTGTTCCTGCAAATGATAATGCGGCACAGGTCATACGGATCATCGAAGCCCTCGAAGAACTTGAAGACGTGCAGAACGTGTATGCTAATTTCCAGATCGACGACGAAATATTAGAACAAGTCGCAAGTGAGTAAACAAGAAATAATCGTAGGCATCGACCCCGGCTCTCAAGCAACGGGTTATGCATTTCTCTCTGTGGAACATAAAAAAGTGAAACCGTTGGCATATGGCGTTATCAAGAATAATCCAAGGATGACCCTTGCGAAAAGGATTACTCTGCTGTACAAAGAGCTTAATCAGCTCATTGCAGAATTCAAGCCGACAATTGCGAGTATTGAGAAAATATTTTATGCAAAGAATGTTCGATCTCTTGTCTCACTCGGCGAAGCGCGCGGCGTACTGCTGCTTGCTTTGGAACAAGCACAGATACCCATTTATGAATATTCAGCGAGAGAGGTAAAAAAAGCAGTTGTGGGAAATGGCAACGCATCAAAACAACAGGTTCAATACATGGTTAAAAACATTATAAAAATCAAAGACGAAGAACTGCAATTCGATATTACAGACGCACTTGCAATAGCTCTTTGTCATGTAAACAAATTGCAATATGTATGAATATATAAGCGGAAAGATCGTAGAGAAAAAAACAACGTATATTGTGATAGACGCCAATGGAATCGGCTTTTACATTACCATTCCAATCAGTACATATGACAAACTTGGTGAGGTTGGATCTATTGGAAAACTGTTTATTCGCTTTCACGTGAGAGAGAACGAACAACGGCTTTTCGGCTTTGCTACAAAGGAAGAGAGGGTCGTGTTTGATTCACTTTTGAAAGTCGCAGGTATTGGTCCCAAAATTGCCATCTCGATCCTATCCGGCATCACTATTAAGGATCTATTTGATGTTATTTCACGACAGGATGTGAAGCTTCTCTCAACTGTGCCGGGTATAGGGAAAAAGAGCTCCGAGCGTATCATTGTAGAACTAAAAGATAAATTTGATGACCTCCTTCCGAGAGACTTTGTTGAATATACAGTCACACCTGAAGCACAGAATTTTGTGAATGATGCTGAAGATGCCTTGATTTCACTTGGATATTCCAAAGCAAACGTGATAAAGAAAATTCAGAAATATATGTCTGAAAACACCCCCAGTTCTGCTGAGGATATTGTAAAAGCAATAATAAGAAATTTTTATTCCAAAATATGAACACAAGATTAGCAGCCTTTTACTCTTTAAATGAAATTCTTCTTGAACGAAATAACTCTGAAAAGATCATGGCTCGCTATTCTGCAAAGATCGAATCCAAGCAAGATCACAATCTCTACTTTACTCTTGTGAAAGGTACTATCAAACAGAAGATACATCTGGAATTCCTGCTGAAAAATTACATAGATTTTGAGAAAACTGATCCCAAAGTGCTGAACCTCCTTTTGCTCGGATTGTTTCAGTTAACTTTTCTGGACTCAATTCCAGCTTATGCATGCGTGAATGAGACGATCAATATCAGCAATAAAGAATTCAAGAAAGGAGTAAGCAGCTTTATTAATGCAGTGCTCCGTTCTTATATCAGAAAGGATAAAAAAATCCGGCTTCCGAGAGATATAGTACAGGAAATCTCTGTTACATACTCCTTTCCAGTATATTTGATCAAGAAATGGGTATCCATTTTCGGTAAAGACGATACGATCGCTTTGTGTAAATATTTCAACAGCACTCCACAGCTTACTCTTCGGATCGAGACTGATAAAATTTCATACGATAAATTCGCTGAATATCTGAGTAGAAAAAGCGTCCGGTTCAGCAAAAGTAACTATTTTGATAATATGGTAGTTATTGAATCATCCTTCAATTTTCTTGAAGATGAGTATTTCAAAAAAGGATATTTTTATATCCAGAATGAAAGTGCGCTGCTGCCGGTGCTTCTTCTTGATCCCAAAAAAGGAGAGAAGATACTCGACATGTGCGCAGCACCCGGCGGAAAAGCACTCTATCTTGCTTCATTAATGAAAGATACTGTAAAAATAACTGCGGTTGATAATGATGCCGGTCGTATTATGCAATTCAAAGAAAATACAAAACGCATGAAGCACTCCTCAATTGATATTGTTATGAAAGATGTACTGTATTTAAAATCCGCAAGCAAGTTTGATAAAATTATTATAGATGTGCCCTGCACAGGTTGGGGAGTGATGCAGAGAAAGCCGGATATACGCTTGCAATCGGAAAATCGGTTAAAAAGCTTGATACCCTTGCAGCAAAAATTTTTGGAAAAAGCAGATTCTCTTCTCAAAAAAAATGGTGTTATCGTGTATTCAACCTGCACAATCAACCCGGATGAGAATGAGAAACAGATAGAAAAATTTATGAAGAATCATTCAAATTATATCCTTGAAAAACCTGATCAATTTGTTGAGAAAACATTTGTATCTGGCAAATATATAAAAACTTATCCTTTTAAACACAACATGGATGGAAGCTTTGCTTCCGCGTTAAGGAAAGTCGCATGAAAACGTTAAAAACAGTTGGTTTTGTTGTCATAAGTTTTATTATTATATTCTTACTTGGCTTTGTGATCTCTCGCACTGTACTCTATTTTTACACCCATCATAGGAATGAGGTTGAAGTTCCTGAACTCGTTAATAAAGATTACAAAAAGGCCAAACATGACCTGTATAAATTAGGGCTTTATATTGATAAAATTGGTGAACGCAACAGTTTGGAAGTTCTGGATGGAAGCATTATTTCCCAGGAACCACAGGCAAATACGGTCGTGAAAAAGGGTTATACGATCGATGTGATCGTGAGTAAAGGTCCGGAACTTATTAAGATTCCGACATTGGACAACCTGACGCTTGATGAAGCCAGAATACGGCTTATAAATAGCGGACTGGAAGCAGGTAACGTAAATTATTCCTATTCAAATGAGATTCAAAAAGGAAAGGTCATCTATTGCCAGCCTGTGTACGGAATGGATGTTCCGAGAAATTCTAAAATTGCTCTTGTCATGAGCTTGGGTAAAATTCCTTCTACAATAAATTCAAAACAAAACGAATATGACTCTTTACTGGAAAATCTGAATGATAATTAGCAAAACGAGGTAAAATGGTAGCAAAATATGACGCGACACGAATAAAAGTAATGAAGGGGCTGGAAGCAGTACGCAAGCGCCCAACTATGTACATCGGTGGAACCAGCGAACGCGGGCTTCATCACCTGGTTTATGAGGTTGTTGATAACAGCATTGACGAGGCGATGGGTGGATACTGTAATAGAATTGAGGTAATCATCAACACAGACGGATCTGCTACGGTCATTGATAATGGTCGCGGTATTCCGGTAGACAAACATAAAGAACAGAAAGTCCCTGCGCTGCAGGTGGTTATGACCATGCTTCATGCAGGCGGAAAGTTTGACGATAAGTCCTATAAAGTATCCGGCGGATTGCATGGAGTTGGTGTTTCTGTGGTGAATGCTCTGTCAAAATGGCTTGAGGTAAAAGTCTACAAAAATAACAATATATATAGGCAATATTATGAGCGTGGAATTGTAAAATCTCCAGTGGAGATCGTTGGAAAAACTAAAAAGACAGGTACTGAAGTAACTTTTATGCCTGATGAAGAAATTTTTGAAGATATTACTTTTAGTTATGATTATCTCTCTGTGCGCCTTCGAGAACTTGCATTCCTCAATAAAGGCGTGAGAATCATCCTGGAAGACAAGCGCAATAATGAAAAGCATGATTTCAAGTACGATGGGGGAATCGTTTCTTTTG
>CAYUTH010000139.1:0-6272 GCA_964447485.1 uncultured Candidatus Cloacimonadota bacterium
GAATTGCAGCTTTTGGGCACACAATTCTTTTATCGAAATAAATGTTCAAAAAGTTTAGGGCAACCAACTCTTATCGATTACATCTTCAGCGTTTTCAACTGACCAATAATCTTTTTCAAAATTATATATGACCTTTGCGCCGGCTTTTCCGAATTTGGGCGTTGTGACTGCTATGACGGTTGTGTCTGTAAGCTCAAAATCGAAATACAATTTGTCTTCGAGCTCATCGGTGAGATTGAGCATAGTTACGTCAAAGGCGTAATAGCCCTGTTCTGCATTGAATGCTTCGTTCGCTTGCATAATGATTTCAAAGGTTGGGAAAACTTCGAGGTTCATTCGATCTTTATTTCGTTTTTCTCCAATCGCGGGGAAAACGAGGATCACGATTATACCCACGATCAGTATAACCATCAAAACTTCTATCAATGTCGCCTTTTTAGCTGGATTCTGTTGTGCCATCGCACCTCCAATTTGGTTTGAAATTTAGAAATCCACTTTGGGTTGTCAAAATATTTATAAATGAAAATACATAATTAAGATAAGGAAAGAAGAAAATAAAAAAGGATATAAAAATAAAATTTCAATTTTTTTTGAGTGGTGGCGTCACAAAATGGACATTTTCATGATATATATGAAGATAAACATTTTAGGATGATAAAATGAATTATTAATTTAAAAAATAAATTTGACAGGAAATTAAATATCTGAAAGAAAAAAGCAAAGGATTGATAATGAAAAATATATTAATGGAACGGACATTCGAGACACAAAATAATTTCAGGAAAACCAAATTCATTTGTATATAACCTTCCTATTCTTTATCCCGGGAATAGTAAGGTAACCGGATTATGAGATTTGAATCGGTTAAGGTTGGATTGAGTATGATGTTGAGGGATAATTTAAGGGATATTCTTAAAAGAGTGTTAAAAAGAGCATTTAATGCAAAAGTGATTAAAAAGGAGAAATGATGAAAAAATGTATTTTAATGATGGTTATTTGTTTAAGTGTAAGCTTGTTACTTACGGCTTTTTTGCAGGCCGAAGAAGAACTTAATCAGCCATTAGAAACAGGATTTGTTTTTATTGATGGTAAGTATATCGAAGCACCCTATATTGTTGAAAGAAGAGATTTGGCAGTTTACATAAATGGGATTCAAATAACAAAAGAGTTGGAATGGCCGGTGGTTAATAAAAGTGCCTTTGACCATGACCCTGGAATGCCACCGAATATAACTAAAGATATGACTTTGGGGGAAGTATCAGCTCTATTGGAACCAACGAGAAATATACCTTTTGAAACAGCAAAGTTATGGTATTTATTTTCTCATTTTAGTTATGAGAAGGCATTTGAAAAAGCGATTCAGTACTATGAGAATCTTCCAAATGTAAAAAGTCTTACTCATGTCCCTGGTAATCCTTGGGTATTAGAAAGTTATTCTGGAGAAAAACGAAATATTGTATTTGCTGGCCCCCAAATGAGACGTATGAATGAAGTATGGGGACCTGAAGGAAGTGGAGCACCACCAAAATCAGAATTAATAGAGCGAGTTGATAATAGAGTAATTCGTTATAGAAACAGACTAATAAAAGGAGACCTTTTTCTTATATTCTCTGATTCTGGTTATGAGGAGTACTCTTTTAATCAAACTCATGGTTTTAGACTAACGAGAGAATTAATTGATATAATGGGAAAACCACTATCCAAAGAAGAAAGAATGGATGAATTAATCTCAATTGGATTACTTCCGAGGGCAGATAGACAATTAAGCTTTGGTTTCGTCTCCAATTATTCTATTAGTACACAATTAATAAATAGAATTGAGACACTTGAGGAGTCATTAAAAAAGGAATATGGTGATAAAATTTTAGAACCTTTGGAAAAAGATCGTGATATTAAAGCAATGAAAGCTAAAGAGAGTAGCAGTGCAACATATCCTAAAGATAATCGTGGTATAGCGTATTCGCCAGATGGAAGCCAAATATATGCAGGATGTGGCTATACATACGAAAGTGCATTCTTTCTTGATGATGAATTACAGCCGATTATTAATTATGTAAAAGATCAAGATTTTGATGGGGTTGATGTTATACAGTATAAAGATACACAAGGCAATGATGACGATTGTGAAACTTTAACGTACGAAAATTTTCGGAATTTTCGTTTCGGGGATGTTGTATATTGGACCAGTAATGGTTGTTCTTCAAATGATCTTGATGGATTAATAGTACTATACCTACAGACGGCAGACCAAATCGACAATTGGTCGGGAAATAATCAATATATTACACCAATTGAAATGCGAGCTATCAATTGGTATGATGAAAATAATAATCAATATTATCATCCATGGGGTGCTTTAGTTCATTCGGAGTGGGCAGCACAAAACTGGAATTCAATATTGACATCATCAAATGCGATAGTAGTATTTGGATGTTGCTATAGTTATGAGAATGGATGGGCAGAATTATGTGGTGGAGGCGTTAGTTTTGGATACAATTCAACTTGCTATTCAAGCGATAATGAAGAAAATAACATCGAAATTTTTTCTCGTATGTGTGGAATTGAAGGATATGGAGAATATCGAAAAGCAGGCGAAGCATATAATAATCTATCCTCATATCCTGGTCAATTTCGAATTGTTCCAACAGGCGCAGAGATAACCCTTTGTCCAGCAACTCAAGAAAGGAATCCTGATAATGGTGATATTGTAAGCAGTAATGGAACAGGATTTTTTTTAGTTGATACTTACTGTCATGATTATGAGAGCGCAAATGATGCATTAACTTTTAATACTTTTGGTGATGTTACTATAGATAATGTACATTGGAATGATGATTTCAAGGTAAACGGAGTAGAATATGAATGGAATGGAACTAATGATTTTATGGTGTATGTGAGTGTCCATACTGATAAATTTGAAAGTTGGGGAGGAGCAACTTCTTCATATCATTACCTTGATTATGATAGAGTTACTCCAAACAATGAAGGTACAATGCAATACTCTTTTTCACATGAAGACAATGGAAATTTCAATACTGCAACTTCAGTCAATATTCCCCATAATGATGAATATTCTATTTTATTTGAAGATGATGTTGATTATTATGCAATGGATTTCAATGGGGGCTCAACATATATAATGTACACGGAATTAATAGGAGATTCGGACTTGGATCCTGCATTTTATTTATTTAATTCGGAAGAGGAGGAAAAAGCATTTGATGATGATTCTGGTAATGATTATGGTAATTATTGGCAACCATATATAGAATATGAGGTTGATATTGACCAGGGTGGGATATATTATTTAAGGGTTGCGTATTTTAATACTGATTTAAAAGGAGCCAAAAGTGACCCTACAGGGGATTATAAGTTAATTGTAAAAGAACAAATACTTACGCCACCAGAATTAACATCACCCCCTAATCTTTATGTAGTAGACCAGAGTGCGATTACGTTTCAATGGGATGAATCATTTGGTGCGACTCAATATAATATTCAAATTGCTAATGATTCAGATTTCAATTCTTTCTTTTTAGAGAATTATGTTGTAACTGAGAATTCAGCATACATTACTGGTTTTCTTGGTCAAGGAACACCATTTTATTGGCACGTAAAGGCAGGAAATCAATCTCAATGGGGAGATGAATACTCGTATTATTTTATGTTCTATAACGGAGAGATGGAACCTCCGGATACCCCAGAGCCTATTCGTCCCCGCAATAATAGTGAACAACCAGGGACAAAAATTACTTTCAGGTGGGAATGTTCACCCGGTGCTGAGGAATATGATTTAGAAATTGCGTATGATGAAAACTTTAATCAATTATTTCCAAATGGTGACCCAATAACTACCTGGAATAATTATATTTCAGTGGATGGTTTCCCGAATGGTGACATAGGCACCGAGTTCTGCTGGCGCGTCATGGCTCGTAATGATGCCGGAACGAGTGATTATTCTTATACTTATCATTTTCTAAATATAGATAATAAGATTACATTAGAAGTTCCGTCAGCATATCCCAATATACAAGATGCTATAGACGCTGCACAGGATGGTAATACAGTACTTGTAGCTCCGGGGACTTATTCTGAGAATATTTATTTCCGTGGAAAAGATATTGTTGTTGAGTCTTCTGGTGGACCGAATTTAACTACCATAAATGGACAAAGTAATGGTACTTCCGTAGTCACATGTACTTATGGTGTAAACTCTCCAGGCAGAGCATTGAAAGGCTTCACAATAACAAATGGAGAAACAGAATGGGGCGGTGGCATGTTATTTTTACATACAAGCATTTCATTAGAAAATTGTATAATAACATCTAACAAGGCTGAAGGTGATGTAATAGGTGAAGGATTTGGTGGTGGCATATATTCAAATGATTCATCGGTTGAGTTAAAAAATGTCGCTGTTACAACTAATCGTGCTAATGGGTGTTATAATTATTTAACTGATACTTATAGTTTGGGTGACGGTGCAGGAATTTATTTCAAGGGAGGACAGTTAGAATGTAATAATGTATACATCACAGATAACTTTTGTCGCGGGACTCTCACAGTTGGTGGTGGTATTTATGCAACTGGAGCATCTACATTAGATTTAAATCAAACAGAAATTATCCATAATGGTGCATCGTCAATGGGAGCAGGTATTTATATGAATGTTTATTCACAATATAGCTACATCAGGAATTGCCTTATTAAAAGTAATTACTGTACAAATCCGGACATTAGTAACTGTGGTGGAATTTATTTATCTTGCAATAATTTGTATTTAGAGATAGAAAACTCAAATTTTGATTTTAATACTAATTTAGGTGGTGCGATTTTATGTGAATCATGTTCTTGCCTTGACATTATGAATTGCATTTTTTGGCATAATTACCCTGAACAAATAGTTGATAATTCAGGAAATGTTTATGTAACTTATTCAGACATACAAGATGGGTATACAGGATATGGAAATATTGATGAAGATCCTCTATGGGTTGATACTGGCACTAATAATTATAACCTTCAGGAAAACTCACCATGCATAGATGCAGGTAATCCATGTTCTCAACCGGATCCCGACGGTACACGCGCAGACATGGGAGCATATTATTATCCACAGGGATTTATTTCCGGTGTCATTACATTATCTGGCGGGAGTGGGAACATTGAAGAAGTAGCAATTGAAGTAGATGGTTGTGTTGTGAATCCTAATAGTGATGGTTATTATAGTATAAAGATCGGTGAGGGCAAATACGATGTTGCAGCTTCATTATGTGCCTATGGTACTGTTATAAAAAATAATATTGACGTGATACCCGGATATACAACAGTAAGAAATTTCACATTAAATCATAATGGTTATGTAATAGTTGACGTGAATGGTTCCGGTCATTTTACGACAATACAGGAAGGAATCACTAATGCACACGATGGGGAAACGGTCGTGGTAGTTAATGGAACATACACAGGTGATGGCAATACCAATTTACACTGGAGCAATAAGCACATTACCGTTCAAGGTGGAAATGGTAATAATCCTGAAAACTGTATTATTGATTGTGGAAATCATAATAACACAAGAGGTTTTTTATTAACCAATTCACAAATTAACAACAGTGATATGATATGCGGATTCACTATAAAGCGTGGTAAATTGCTCCATAATAATGAAAATGGCGCTGGTATATACTGTAGGTATGGATCTTCACCAATTATCCAGAATTGTATAATTGAACAATGCGGTATTGATAATTATCATGGAGAAAAGGATACTCAGTATGGGGTAGGTATTTATTGTGAAGGAACAACTGTCATAAGAGATTGCATAATACGAAATAATGGAGGTATAAATATACAGGGTGGTGTTGGAATTGCTTGTAAAGGAAATGTGTTGGTTGAAGGATGTATTATTAGTGATAACTATAATAATATGTATGTTGAAAATTATCCAAGTGCTGATTTTGCCGGAGCTGGTATATATATAATGCCAAGCTCAAACGGTAATCCAACAATAGTGAATAACGATATTTATAATAATTATTGTACAGGTTGTTATAATGGACCAGGTGATGCTATATTCGTAAATCAGGGAAATGAATTTGAAGTACCTATAGTAATATCAGGTAATAATATTCATGATAATCCTCCTTGTGATTGTGGTAGTAAAGGTGCTATCTGGATACAAGAAATAGGTAAGCCAATAGAAATTTGTGACAATCTAATGTGTACAACTAATCTTCTTGACTAACTGAGATATACAGATGAAAATATGTCTC
>CAYUTH010000140.1:0-6270 GCA_964447485.1 uncultured Candidatus Cloacimonadota bacterium
GTTCCGGGATTGGGAACACGCGCTGTGGATAGGTTGAGCAATGATTATCCTGTTCTGGCATCTCCCGGAAAACCGGGTATCAGGGTTAATGCTACTACCGAAGAAATATTAAAGTACAGTCCCAAATATATCGACCTGATTAACCTGGAAACGAATTCATTTGAATCGTTGCCAATAAGAGAAGTTATAAGGGAATGCAAAGAACAATTTCCTCTTTACCAGCAACTGTTTTCAGTTTATGAAGATAACGAGCTCATCGAAAAATCCGGCTTCAATATCGATTTTGAAAACGATGATTTGATCGTTACATTCAATGGTCTGATCAACAATACTTCTTTTTTGAAAAGGATTAATAAGATTCTGGAGATATTAAAATCAAAATTGGGTACTCCGATCGATGTGGAATTCGCAGTGAAAGATGATGACTTTTATCTTTTGCAGTGCCGTCCGCAGAGTTTTTCTAAAACCGATAATCCACAACCAATTCCCCAGGATATTCCCGACAATGACATTCTGTTCACTGCGCATAAATATATTTCCAATGGGTATATCCCGGAGATTTCTTATATGGTTTATGTGGATCCTGAAAAATACAGCGATCTGCATACTATTGATGAGCTGCACAAAGTAGGGCGTTGTATCGGAAGGTTGAATCTATTACTTCCAAAAAGGAAATTTATCCTGCTAGGACCCGGGCGATGGGGAAGTAAGGGAGATATAAAATTGGGCGTGAACGTCACATATTCGGACATAAATAAAACTGCTGTTCTCATCGAAATAGCCAAAGAAAAGGGAAATTATGTTCCCGATCTATCATTTGGAACTCATTTCTTCCAGGATTTGGTCGAAGCACAAATTCGTTATATTCCGCTCTATCCGGACGAAGAAGGTAATATATTCAATAAGAATTTTTTCAGATTTTCCAAAAACATTCTACCTGATCTTCTGCCTGATTTCATGGATTTGAAGGATTGTGTAAAAGTGATAGATATTCCCGCAGAAACCGATGGTAAAATTCTGAAGATATTCATGAATGCTGATCTGGATGAAGCAATCGGGTATGTGGGAATGCCTGGTACAAGCCGGGACTACGTCTCATATCAGCCCGAGAGTTTTGATAAGAGTACTGAAAATTATTGGTTCTGGCGCATGCAGGTATGTGAATTTCTTGCAAAAAACATAGAAGCGAAAAAGCTGGGAGTAGAAGCCATCTATGTTTTCGGCAGCGTGAAAAATGCTAATGCCGGTCCAGCAAGCGATATCGACCTGTTGGTTCACTTTCGGGGAAATGAGATGCAAAGAAAAGAACTTATTGCGTGGTTGGATGGCTGGAGTATATCATTGGATTATTCAAACTATCTTAAGACCGGTTATAAAACCGGGGGACTTTTAGATGTACATATCATCACGGATGAGGATATCGAGAATAAAACCAGTTTTGCTCTCAAGATCAATACTGTAACCGATGCAGCCAGAAAACTGGATATGAGGAAATGACCACTGCGCTCTTCACCAGTGATTTGCACGGTTCAAAAAAGAAGTACGAATTCCTTTTTTATAAGATCCTCGCGATAAAACCTGCTGTTGTTTTCCTCGGGGGAGATTTGATGGGATTTAGCGCGAAAGCACGAAACGAAGCGCTTCCCACAGGTGAGGATTTTTTATACGATTACCTCGCAATGAATCTTAAAAAAATCAGAGATGAATTGAAAGATGTATATCCTGTTATTTTTGTGATTTTGGGAAATGATGATCCAAAAATTCACGAAGCCGCGTTGCTCGATATTTCTACTACTGGTCTTATCAGTTATGTGAATGAGCAATCAGTGAAATTTCATGAGTATATTATAATTGGCTATTCGTATGTACCTCCTACACCGTTTTTAAATAAAGATTGGGAAAAATATGATGTATCACGCTTTGTGGACGTAGGTTGTGTATCTCCCGAAGAAGGTTATCGCAGTATTCCGGTTTCAGAACATGAGCTGCGCTTTTTCACAATAAAACGTGATCTGGAAAGACTGTTTGCTGATGTCGATCTTTCGAGAACCATTTGCCTGTTTCATTCACCTCCTTACAATACCAAGCTGGATCGTGCTGCGCTTGACGGTGTGAAGGTTGACCACGCACCGGTTGATGTACATGTGGGAAGTATTGCTATTAAAGAATTCATTCTCACAAGATCTCCCTACATCACTTTGCATGGACATATTCATGAATCTTCGAGTATTACAGGTAGTTGGATGGAAAAAATCGGAGATACTGTCTGTTTTCAGGGTGCAACAAAAAGGGACGAAAATGGCATCATCCGGTTTGATTTGGATGATCCGAAAAATGCTGAGATGCTGAGAGATTAAGCCAAATTATCCAAATAGTGGATGCGGGTTAATAAAAATTCCTATTCCTCTCCAATTGATAGAATATCGTATTTGCGGCAATGGTAATCGCTGCTGTCTCTGCACGTAAGATATGATTTCCCAAAGAAACAATTCGGGCTAAATGCTCTCTTGCAAAATCCACTTCTTTCTCCTCAAAGCCACCTTCCGGACCAACGATCAGACAGATATCCTTTTTTGCATTAAGAAGCACCTCCTGAAGATTCTGCTCATTTTCTTCTTCCCATGCGAGAACCGGCATGTATTCGCGAGATAATTTCTTTAGTAATTCATTGAAATTAAGAGGTTTATGAATTTTTGGGAGATGTGTGGAATCGCACTGCTTTATCGCAGCCACTGCAATTTTTTGGAGTCTTTCGAACTGGTTGGCAGAAAGGGATGTTTTTACATTTCTATGTGCAAAGAAAGGAAAAAATTCATACACACCAAGCTCAGTGCATTTTTCAATGATAAGCTCATTATGTTGCTTTAAAAGAGAGAATGCCAGAGCAATATGCGGACGTGATTTTTCTTTCCTGACAATCTGCTCTACCTGCAGGATTATTTCGCGTAATGAGAGATTCTTTATGCGACATTCTGCAAGTAATCCGTTTCCATTTGTTGTTTGAAGTGAATCTCCGACTTTCTTTCGTAATGTGTTTTTTACATGCTTGAATTCTGTATCTGACAGAATGATCTCTTTGGAAGTATCTGTAAGATCAGGTGTGTAGAAAATTGGCATGAAGGTTAGATGAAGTTATACAAAATAGTCTTTGATCTTATCAAAAAATGATTTTCCGGGTTTAAGGTCTCTCTTTTTATCAAAAGGTGCGATCTTACTGTACAATTCCTTTTCCTCGCTGGATATTTTGTTAGGAATTACCACAATAATTTTCACATACAGATCACCTTTTCGGGTGCTGTTCAGGTGGGGTAAGCCCTGACCACGCAATCTGAAGACTTTGCCCGATTGTGTGCCTGAGGGTATCTTCATTTTGGCGTGACCTTTAAGCGTGGGCACTTCGAGAATATTTCCAAGTACTGCATCGGATACAGTGATTGGGAATGTGCAAATGAGATCCTGTCCGTCTCTATCAAAGAGATCGTTTTTCTTTTCTTTGATATAGACCAGTATATCGCCGGCAGGACCACCCTGTTTGCCTGCGTGCCCCTGTCCCCGGAGCTTCAGATATTGTCCGTCTGAGACGCCAGCAGGGATATCGACTTTGATAGTTTTTACAGAGGAAATTCTGCCTTCACCATAGCATTTTGTGCATTTATTCTGGATACTTTGACCGGTTCCATTACATGCAGGGCAGGTCGTGATCGTGGACATCTGCCCGAAGAAAGATTGACGTACTTGTTTGACTCTTCCGGAACCGCCGCACTGCTGGCAGGTCGTAACTTTTCCGTCTGCTGATCCTGTCCCGTGACATGCATCACATGTTTGCTTGATGTTGACTTTTAATCGCTTGGTAACGCCCTTTGCGATTTCTTCTAAAGTGAGAGAAAGGGATATCTTAAGATCACCGCCACGGTTGACTGTGTGCTGCCGAGGTTGTCCTCCAAAACCAAATCCTCCTCCACCTCCGCCAAAGAAGGTTTCAAAAATACTGCCGACATCTCCAAAGATGTCTGAAAAATCATTCGCATGAGTGAAATTATCCCAGGTAAAGCCGCCGCTGCCAAATGAGCCTTCAAGACCTGCATGACCGAACTGATCGTATTTTTTGCGCTTATCTTCATCGCTTAATACTTCGTAGGCTTCAGATGCTTCTTTAAATTTTTCTTCGGCTTCCTTATCATCTTTATTTTTGTCAGGATGATATTTCAATGCCAATTTTCTGTATGAACTTTTTATGTCACCTTGGGAGGCATTTTTATCAACACCGAGTACTTCGTAGTAATCTCTCTTAGCCATTTTCTATTGCAACCTTCTTTATTGATACGCACGGGAACCGCGAGAGTGCAATCCCCGTGCATGAATGTTATATGGATTTATTTATTTTCTTCGTCATCAACAACTTCGAAATCAGCATCTACTGCGTCATCATCAGGCGGTTCCTGTTGAGTCTGCTCTTGCTGTCCGGCTTGTTCCTGTCCGGCTGACTGCTCTTGCTGCTGTTCTTTTTGCTGATTCATTGTTTCCTGGTAAACGACCTCGCCGAGTTTCTGAGCTTTTTGCTCGAAATCTGATTTTGCTTGCTTCAGTACTTCAACATCTTGCGAATCGAGTTTTTCTTTTGCAGCTTTTATTGCTTCTTCAATCTCTGCTTTGTCATTGTCTTTCAGCTTATCTCCATATTCTTTAAGAGATTTTTCTGTGCTGAAAATCATTGTATCAAGGTGGTTTCGAAGTTCTACTAGCTCTTTGAATTTATGATCTTCCTGTGCATGTTCTTCAGCTTCTTTGACCATTTTTTCGATCTCATCTTCGGACAGAGCACCGGCTTTATCGATCTTTATCTGTTGCTTTTTACCGGTTCCTTTATCTACTGCAGAAACGTGGAGTATGCCGTTTGCATCAATGTCAAACGTCACTTCGATCTGTGGAAGTCCGCGTGGTGCAGGAGGTATGCCGACAAGGTCAAACCTGCCGAGTGTTCTATTCTGAGCAGCCATGTCACGCTCACCTTGCAGTACATTAATGGAAACCGCAGTTTGGTTATCCGCTGCAGTTGAGAATATCTGGCTTTTCTTCACAGGTATTGTTGTATTTCTTTCGATGAGTTTGGTCATCACGCCGCCAAGTGTCTCGATACCGAGAGAGAGGGGAGTAACGTCAAGAAGGAGAATATCTTTCAAGTCTTCATCACCGGAAAGAATTCCACCCTGAATTGATGCGCCGATTGCGACAACTTCATCAGGATTCACGCTTCTGTTTGGCTCTTTCTTGAAGAAATTCTTCACCGCTTCCTGAACTGCAGGTACTCGTGTCGAGCCACCAACAAGGATAACCTCATCAATTTCTGATATATCTATTTTTGCATCTTTTACTGCAGATTTACAGGGAGTGATGCTTCTTTCAATAAGGTCATCTATCATTCTGTTGAATTCAGAACGGGACAGATTTAAAGAGAGATGTTTCGGACCGTTGCTGTCAGCAGTGATGTAGGGTAGATTGATGTTTGTAGACTGCGTACCACTCAGTTCGATCTTTGCTTTCTCAGCAGCTTCGCGAATTCTTTGCATTGCCATTGGATCTTTTGTAATATCAATGCCATCACTCTTTTTGAATTCACTCACGATCCAGTCGATGATCTTTTTATCAAAATCATCGCCGCCAAGGTGCGTGTCTCCATTTGTAGAGAGCACTTCAACCACGCCTTCACCTATCTCAAGGATGGAGATATCAAAGGTGCCGCCGCCGAAATCATATACTGCTATTTTCTCATCTTTTTTCTTCTCGAGTCCATAAGCAAGCGCTGCAGCAGTTGGCTCGTTTATGATACGGGCTACTTCCAGACCTGCAATTTTGCCGGCATCTTTTGTTGCCTGCCTCTGTGCATCATTAAAGTATGCGGGCACGGTGATGACAGCTTTATCTACCTTTGTGCCAAGATATTCTTCTGCAGTTTCCTTCATTTTTTTGAGAATGAATGCAGAGATTTCCTGCGGGCTGTAATCCTTTTTCTGATTCGGGATCTCGATCTCAACTTCACCTTTGCTGTTACCTTTGATCTTGAAACTTACTTCAGATTCTTCGTTCTTTACTTCGTTCACTTTTCGTCCCATGAAACGTTTTACCGAGTAAACCGTATTCTGGGGATTCGTCACTAATTGATGTTTTGCTAATTGACCAACCAGTATCTCGCCATCTTTAGTGAAACCAACCACAGACGGTGTTGTTCTTCCACCTTCCGAGTTTGGAATGACAGTGGGTTTTCCACCTTCC
>CAYUTH010000141.1:0-6223 GCA_964447485.1 uncultured Candidatus Cloacimonadota bacterium
TGTTGCGAAAAAAGCACAAGCCCGAGTAATGATACTGATTATATTGGATGGATCGTTGGATCTCCTGGTATAGGTACAAAATATGGATTGATCTGGAAAACGACTGATAGTGGACAGAATTGGGTCAGGCAAGGTGATAGTCTAACAATTCCACTTATAGATCTCAATGCAGTAAAAGCCATTGATAGCCTTACGGCATGGGTTGTAGGTGGTGCATCGGATGGATATGCTACAATTCTTAAAACCATTGATGGTGGAGATACATGGCAACGAATTGGTAGCAAAGGTGTATTGGATAATGTTGAATTGCTTGGTTTACATGTTGTCGATCACTATACAATATGGGTTGTAGGTTCTGATGGAACTGTTGTTGAGACTGATGATGGAGGTACTAGCTGGGTATCAAAAGCTGATACTTCATTTTCAGATTACAATATAACTTCGATAGAAATCTTTGATCAACACATCTGGGCTTGCGGAAATGGAACTGGTAATCAACGGGGCGTCATCATCCATTCTACTAATGGGGGAGATTCATGGCAGAAGTTAGCACAGGGTAGTTTTCTCGACGCAAGAGGAATGATTGACATCTCAGCACCATCTGATAGCTGTGTATGGGTTGTCGGCCATGGTAGAACTATATTACATACCAACAATTCTGGAACTAACTGGGAGATTCAACATGCAGAAATATATCCTGCATGGGATGCAAATGGAATTACTGCTATCTCTGAAAAAATAGCATGGACTGCAGAAGATACTGGAACTATCAGAAATACAACTGACGGTGGAGTGATATGGGCTGAACAGAAAAATAAACCGAGTGCTTCAACAGGATATTATCTTTATAGAATCAGTCCTATAAATAAAAAAATTGTTTGGATCATTGGAACTGGTATTGGCGATGGTATTATCCTCTATACAAACGATGGAGGTGAGCAATGGACAGAACAAGATTATACTCCTGATGAAATGCTTAATGATGTCTCGTTTGTTGGTTCTCCCCATTAAGCTTATTATAAATTTTAGTACAAAAATCTCAATCTATTATGTGGTCTGGGCAATCTTCCAAATAACTTGACTGCTCAAGAGAACCCCCCTTCAACATGTCAAAAATCAAGCAAGGACTTCATGTATGATAGAAAGCGATTTCGATAAAATTGATGCGGTCTTACGCGAGTTTGAAGGCAGAAAAGGTGCCTTGATCCCTATCTTACAAAAGACACAGGCACAGCTTGGATATCTTTCAAAAGAAGCGCTGGAATATATTTCTGATAAGACAAAAATACCAGTCGCTGAGATTTATGGAGTTGCAACTTTCTATACTCAATTCCGCTTGCACCCGATTGGTAAGAACATCATACGTATTTGCCACGGAACTGCGTGTCATGTTGCGAATGCACCCAAAATTTCAGAAGCGCTTTACGAAGAATTGAAAATCGAGCCCGGCGGCACGACCAAAGATCTGAAGTTCACCGTCGAAGAAGTCGCATGTCTTGGATGTTGCAGTCTTGCACCGGTTATCATGGTCAATGATAAAGCGTATGGTCGCTTAACTCCCGGAAAAATAAAAGAAATATTAGCTCAATATTAACCAAAATAACGAACCAAATTTAATCAGATCGGAGAGAATTTGGAAAATTCAGTAAGAATAAAAGTCGGTTTAGCGAGCTGCGGAATTGCAGCTGGCGGTTTAGATGTTCTTGAAAAAGTGGAAGCTTTTCTCAAAGAGCATGATGTAAAAGCACAATTGGATCATACCGGTTGCGTGGGCATGTGCTATGCAGAAGTGCTGATGGAGATCGAAGATAACGAATTCGGCAGCACGATGTATGGGTATCTCAATGCAAAAGACATTGATGATATCCTGACTGCACATTTTATCGAGAAAAAACCCCTCACGGAGCATATTGTTGTCTCTGAAAAGTTCGGTGGCTCGGAAAAAGAGATCATCGATTATCAGACGAGAATTGTCCTTCGCAATTGCGGAGTTATTGATCCAGAATCCATCGATGAGTATATCTTGCGTGGCGGGTATGAAGCTTTGCAAAAAGTTGTAAAAAATATGTCCCCGGTCGATGTGATTGATGAAATAAAAGAAAGCGGCTTGCGTGGTCGCGGCGGTGCTGGCTTTCCAACTGGATTAAAATGGCAGTTCGCATATAACAATTCTGCGGATAAAAAGTACATGATCTGCAATGCTGATGAGGGAGATCCCGGCGCTTTCATGGATAGAAGTGTGCTTGAAGGTGATCCTCATAATCTTCTCGAAGGCATGCTGATCGGCGCTTATGCAATTGGCTCTGATACAGGTTTTATCTATTGCCGTGCGGAATATCCTCTTGCGGTAAAACGACTCCGAATTGCAATCGAAAAAGCCAAAGAAAGAGGTTTCCTCGGAAATAATATTCTCGGATCAGATTTCAATTTCGATCTCACGGTATATGAAGGCGCAGGTGCATTTGTCTGCGGAGAAGAAACAGCGCTCATGTGCTCGATCGAAGGAAAAAGAGGAATGCCCACTCTTCGTCCCCCTTATCCTGCGGAATCCGGTTTGTGGGGAAAACCATCCAACATTAATAATGTAGAAACATATTCAAACGTTCCCTGGATCATCCGAAATGGTGCGAATAAATACGCAGAATTCGGCACTGATAAGAGCAAGGGCACAAAAGTCTTTGCGCTTACAGGTAAGATCAAGAACGGCGGATTGGTTGAAGTTCCTATGGGAATGACACTGCGCGACGTGATCTACAAAGTCGGCGGCGGCATTATTGATGATAGAAAATTCAAAGCAGTTCAGCTTGGCGGTCCTTCCGGAGGATGTATCCCGGAAAGCCTTCTCGATACCCCGGTTGATTATGATTCCCTGACAAAAACTGGTGCGATAATGGGCTCAGGCGGCATGGTCGTCATGGATGATACGACCTGTATGGTCGATATGGCTCGTTTCTTCCTGAACTTCACTCAGGACGAGTCTTGCGGGAAATGCACATTCTGCCGAATCGGAACCAAACGCATGCTCGAAATTCTCAACAGGATCACGCAGGGCAAAGGCGAAAAGGGTGATATTGAAAAGCTTGAAGAGCTCTCGAAAAAGATCATAAAGGGTTCTCTGTGCGGACTCGGACAAACTGCTCCTAATCCTGTGCTTACCACGATCAAGTATTTCCGGGATGAATATGAAGCGCATATCAATGACAAAACATGTCCTGCAGGTGCGTGCAAAGCTCTTGTGAAATACAGCATCATAGAAGAGAAGTGTATCGGCTGTGGAGCGTGCAAACGTGCCTGTCCTGTCGATGCGATCTCAGGTGAGAAAAAAGAAGTTCACGTAATTAATCAAGATATCTGCATAAAATGCGGCGCCTGTATGACCGCATGTAAATTTGATGCAGTGACAAAATCATAAGCGGGTCTCATGGCAGATATAAAAATTTTATTAAATGGTGATGAAGTAACTGCAAAACAAGGGCAAACGATCCTGGAAGTTGCCACTGAATACGGCATTGAGATACCAACACTTTGCCACGATGAATATTTGAAGCCGTATGGCTCATGCTGGGTGTGCCTGGTAGAAGTCAAAGGTGCGAAAGGATTTGTTCCTTCCTGCGCAACAAAAGTGTATGAAGGAATGGAGATATATACTGATTCCGAAGAGGTGCACGCTGCGCGGCAAATGGCTCTCGAACTTCTCCTTTCGGATCATTATGCGGATTGTACTGCTCCCTGTATACTGGAATGTCCGGCGCGGGTCGATGTGCAAGGTTATATTGCTTTAGTGAATGATGGATTATATCATGAGGCAGTAAAGCTTATCAAACAGAGGCTTCCGTTACCGCTTTCTGTAGGACGTGTCTGTACTGCATTTTGTGAAAAAGAATGCCGTCGTCAAATCGTTGATGAGCCCGTTGCAATACGCCAGATAAAACGATATGCTGCCGATAAAGATCTCGAAGATTCTGCAAATACATATGTTCCCGAATGCAAACCCTCCACAGGAAAAGAGATTGCAATTGTCGGCGCAGGTCCTGCCGGTTTGACCGTTGCCTATTACCTCACTCAACAGGGTCACAAATGTAAAATTTACGAAGCCATGCCACAAAGTGGAGGCATGCTTCGATACGGAATTCCCGAATATAGATTACCCAAAGAAATTCTTGATAAAGAGATAGAACTGATAACAAAACTTGGAGTAAAAATTCATCATAATGAGCAGCTTGGAAGGGATTTCACACTTCAATTTCTCTATAAAGAATTTGATGCAGTCTTTTTGGGATTTGGTGCATGGACTGCTGTCAGTATGAATATCGAAGGTGAAGATCTGAAAGGATGTCATCTCGGTATTGATTTTCTCCGTGAGGTCGTTGAGGGAAAGATCAAGAAAGTCGGGAAGAACGTTGCAGTCATCGGAGGTGGAAATACTGCGATCGATGCTGCGAGAACAGCGCTTCGTCTCGGTGCCGAGAAAGTCATGATCGTGTACCGCCGTGCTGAAGAACAGATGCCTGCCGAAGATTTGGAAGTCAAGGATGCAAAGGATGAAGGTGTCGAATTTCATCTATTACAGAATCCCACGAAGATCATCGGGAAAAACGGTAAAGTCGAAGGCATGCAGATCATCAAGATGCGTCTTGGAGAACCGGATAGTAGCGGCAGGCGCAGACCCGTCCCTATTGAGAATTCAGAATTTATTATGCAGGTGGACATGGTTATTCCGGCAGTAAGCCAGAAGCCGAAAACACAATTCCTGCTTGATGAAATTGCAAAAATAAATGGGGAGAACCTGAACCTGACCCGTTGGAGCACGCTTGAGATTGATGAAGACACGATGCACACAAATATTGATAAAATATTCGCAGGTGGAGATCTTACACGAGGTCCCTCGACAGTTGTCGAAAGCATTGCGGACGGCTATAAAGCAGCAATGAGCATCGATTCATTTCTTCGAGGTGAAAAGATACTTCCTCTCAAAGAGAAATTCAACAGTAAAAAAGCAGCATCATATAAAGAGCTTGATGTCGAAGATTTCAAAGAATATGAGAAAGCATCTCGAATTTCTTCGGGACATATTAAGGCAGAAGATCGCATTTCAAATTTCAAAGAAGTTGAAAAAATATACACAGATAAGCAAGCTCAGGATGAGACTGCACGCTGTATAGAGTGCGGATGTGATGTCAATCCTACCTGTGTGCTGCGCAAGTATGCCACAGATTATGATGTCATTGCAACTCGTTTTATGGGAGAGGTGAATAATCATCCAATCGATAAAACTCATCCATTTATTCTTCGCGATGCGAACAAGTGTGTGAACTGCGGACGATGTGTGAGAACATGTCTCAATATCCAGGGAGTCGGCGCTTTGGGTTATATTTACCGTGGATTCAAAACACTCGTTGCTCCTGATTTCGGCGAATCACTTATGAATACATCCTGTATGAGCTGCGGTAAATGTATCGATGTATGCCCTGTCGGTGCACTCACGTCGAGAAATACAGAATATAAACTTGCACCGCTCGATTTTGAAGAGGTTCGAACAACATGTGCATTATGCGGAGCAGGTTGTAGTGTAACCTACATGAAAGAAAATGATATCATTATGAAAGCGGAAGCTGCTGATAGCCCGATCACCGGAAACAATGTATGCTTCAATGCTCATTTCGGCTATGAAGTGCTGCAATCGCACGAGCGCATTACACAGCCGATGCTACGCATAGATGATCAACTTCAACCTGTTGATTGGGATGAAGCCATAGATTATATCACTGATAAATTAACCGAACTTGAAAAAAATGTAGCTTTCTTCAGCAATGGAAATTACACGAACGAGGAGTTGTATCTTATCAGCAGATTGGCAAAACAGTATAAGTGCAACAAGAAATTCTCCTGGGAGCTCAACGGTTCGGTAGTGAAAGATAAACTTGGCATTAGTTTTTCACCAAATCCAAGTGCAGACCTTAATAAAGCGGAGCTTATTGTTTTAGTGGGTGATGTTACCCATACGGTTGGTGTAAAGATTATGCAAGCGCTTAATAATGGTGCAAAGTTGATGCTGATCCATCCTGATGAGAATAGATTTGCCCGACGCGCAGATTTCCATATTACAACGAACTATTATATAGAAGTGATCAATGAGTTCACAAAATTTCTTGTTGAATACCGGCATCATAATATTGAGTATATTGCCCGAAACATCGGCAACTTTGTTGATTTCAATCATCAG
>CAYUTH010000142.1:0-6167 GCA_964447485.1 uncultured Candidatus Cloacimonadota bacterium
TAAAGGAAAAATTTTTTCTTATTATATTATTAGCATATTCATTTTCATTCATTACAATTTTAAATATCTCAACTGTATCTGCTAATACGATTATTGTCGATACAACTGGAACCGGAGATTATATAACAATCCAGGGGGGGATAAATGCAGCTCTCGTTGGAGATACAGTTTTAGTTCATCCTGCGACCTACCAAGAAAATATCGATTTTATTGGAAAGAATATTGTTGTTGGTTCATTGTATTTATTGTCAAAAGACACAAATTATATTTCGCAAACAATAATCGACGGCAACCAAAATGGGAGTGTTGTTAGATTTGCAAATGGGGAAGATAGTACATCTCTTTTGACTGGCTTTACCATAATGAATGGAAATAGTACGGTAGGTGGTGGAATATACTGTAATGGATCAAGCCCGAGATTAGAATATCTTGTAGTTTTAGGGAATACAGCAAATGCAGGAGGGGGAATTATCTGTGTTCAATCAAATGCATCTATGAATAACTTAACTGTTTACGGTAATTCCGGGGGTGGTGTGGCGTGCAATAGTTCTGATATTAGTATGGATGATTGTATTTTATGGAATAATAATCCCGATGAGATTATTTTATATTCAGGATCACTTTCTGTGAACTATTCAGATATTCAAGGTGGGTGGCAGGGGATAGGTAACATCGATGAAGATCCCCAGTTTGTAAATCCGAATATAGGAAATTTCAACTTAACCGAGAGTTCTCCATGTATTAATACCGGGAATCCATTTTTCCCTCCTGACCCGGATGGCACACGACCTGATATAGGAGCATTCTATTATTTCAATGATGCTTCCGAAATTTTTGTTGATTTTATTGCAGATTCGATTGTTGGTTTCTCTCAGTTGGACGTCCAATTTACAGACCTCTCTGTAGCTTTTAATTGCGATATTACATCATGGAATTGGATTTTTGGAGATGGTGAAACTTCGGTCATACATAATCCAGTGCACGAATATGATAGTGGCGGATTTTATACAGTAAGTTTAACCGTAGAGGGTGATAATGGAAGCTTTGTCACTGAAACAAAGGAAGATTATATTGTTGTTTATACAGTTATAGAAGATAGTGCAATTATAACAACAGCTACTTGGTTCGCAGATAATTCTCCATATCTGGTTCAGGGAAGGGCAACAGTTCCGGAGGGTCAAACACTCACAATTGAACCGGGAACATTAATTCAACTCTATACCGGATCTAATGCGACTGCCGGACGTTTGGTAATTGACGGAACTATCATTGCTCAGCGTGAGTTATTGCAAATTTGAATACGGGTGTGGAATCGGGATGTATCGTTCGTCGGTAACAATAGAAAATTGCCTATTTGAAAATAATGTCTCTGATGCAATAACTTGTTCAGGTGATTCTGAGCCAATTATAAACAATAATATTATTACTAATAATGAGGGGGGTATTTATATCGTTCAAGCAACTCCAACTATAACAAATAATATAATAATAAATAATGGTCTGATTACGGACTATTCTGCAATTATTTGTGTATATTCAAATGGCATAATTGAAAATAATATTATACGGGGTAATAGTGGCAATGGTATTCATTTGCCGGAGTACAGTAGCCCGTTAATAAAAAATAACACAATTGAAGATAATGGCTACCCGGGGATTTACTGTGGACTTAATTCTAATCCAACAATTGAAAATAATACTATTATTGGGAACCAGTGGGGCGGTGTGTATTGTGAGTTTGAAAATAATCCATCCATAATTAACAATGTAATAAGAGAAAATGAATGGGGGATATATTGTCTTGATCAGGGAGCACCGCTCATCATCGGAAATTTAATTATAGATAGCCCCAATGACGGTATTTGTTGTGATAATGCAAGCCCGATAATTACAAACAATACAATTGCCTATAATGGTCTCTCGATAGTTAATTGTGCGGGAATCTTTTGTACAGATGATTCTGACCCGACAATAATCAATACTATTTTGTGGGGTAACAGTGCCGATTTTGATATTAATGGGACTGGTGCAAATCCTATAATATCATATTCTTTGGTTCAGGGTGCCAATTTGCCTATGTGGGTTCAAAATGCAGGAAATAATATCTTTACGGAAAATCCTTTGTTCGTGAATGAAGTAGGTCTTGATTTTAATCTACAGATCAATTCTCCGTGCATTAATACTGGTACGCCAGATACGACAGGTCTAAACTTACCTGAATTTGATATAGCGGGGAATCCACGAATATATGACGATATAATAGACATAGGCGCCTACGAATGGCAGGGATTTGCTGTAGATGAACCACAATATGAATTCGGAAATGATACCTACATTTTACAAAATGCACCAAATCCCTTTAGAACTTGTACTGTAATAACCTTTGTGCCATTAAATAATCATCGGATTGAAAATTACTCTATATCGATATATAATATCAAGGGACAGCTTATAAGGAATTTTAATAATGAAAACGAAAATTTCACTGAAAAGATAGATGTAATCTGGGATGGGAAAGATGAGGATGGAATTAGTATGCCGGGAGGTGTATATTTTTATCAATTAATTTGTGGTGAGTACAATGTGACAAAGAAAATGTTATTGATCAGATAATCCATTTATTCAGAAATCTAAATCAGAAAAATTGACAACAAATTCTCAATAAAAATTTGCTATTACAAATAATGACGCAAAAGAAATACTTCCCGATAATCGTTTCATCTCCTTCAGGAGCCGGTAAAAACAGCGTGTGCGACGCTGTTGTAGAAAAATGTGCAAATGTCCTATATTCAATCTCTTATACGACACGACCTATTCGCACAACCGAGCAGGATGGAGTAGATTATTATTTTGTGTCGAAAGAAAAATTCAAAAAAATGATAGAAGAAGATGCCTTTCTTGAATGGGCGGAGTACCTTGGTCACTATTATGGGACGAGCAAAAAGATGGTTGAAGAGACAATAAACAGAAAAATGTTTATAATTCTTGCAATCGAGACAAAGGGTGCGCTTCAATTCATGAAGAGAAGACCGGATGCGCTCTCAATTTTTATTTTCCCCCCAAGCATGAAAGAGCTTGAAAGGCGTTTGAGAAATAGAAAAACCGATGCACCCAATGTGATCGAAACAAGATTGGATAATGCAAAACATGAAATCGCTGACTCGGTATATTATGATCGGTTCGTTATAAACGATGATATTGACCGTGTGAGCGATGAAGTAATAAAAATGATACATAAAAAAAGCGAAGGAAAAGATATATATGGATAGTAAATTAATGCAAAAGTTCATAGAAGAAAACAACTGCACATTTCTTTATTTAATTCTTGCAAATGAAGAATTGGAGCGGATTTCCAAACTCCCATTTCAAATTCAAAAGAATTTTAAGAAAAAGCTGACAACCATTGCGTTAGACCATGTTGCAGATGATGAAATTCCGGATTATTTTGTTCCGGAAGAAGAAAAAACCGAAGGCAAAATGCAGGATATTATAGACGAATAGGATCTATGCATTGAACACGATCTCGGAAGCCCGGCTTAGAAAAATTGAATTACTTAAACTCTCAGGAATAAATGAAATTCTCATGCAGGAAACAGAACCTTTTTCAAAGGAGGAATACCTGCAGCAATTTGAAGCTGAGTATAAGGATTGTGCAAACTGCAAATTAGCTCAAACACGCAATAAGCTGGTCTGGGGTGGAGGAAATGCAGAAGCCGATATCGTCTTTATCGGGGAAGGACCGGGCGAGCAGGAAGACCAGCAGGGTGTGCCTTTTGTAGGAAAAGCAGGGCAGCTCCTCACAAAAATGCTTGCTGCTATTGATATTTCCAGAGAAGATGTCTATATCACAAATATCGTAAAATGCAGACCTCCCGGAAACAGAAATCCACAGGAAGATGAGACTCTGGCATGCATGCCTTTCCTCGAATTTCAATTATCTATCATTCAACCGAAAATAATTTGTGCGCTCGGTAAAGTGGCAGGAAATGCGCTCTTGCAGAACGATGACACATTAACAAAAATGAGACAAAAGTTCTTTCCTTTTTCATCCTCAAAATTAATGGTGACCTACCATCCCTCAGCGCTTCTGCATAATCCGGATTGGAAGCGTCCTGCCTGGGAAGATCTGAAAATGCTCAAACGAGAATACGCTGAAATGAGATAACTATGGCTGACAATATTACAGACAGAACAGCAAATAACCAGGATTCGGTCCGGGTTCCGCCACACGATCTGAATGCCGAAGGAGCAGTGCTCAGCGCCATGCTTCTGGAAGAATGGGCTACCGCACGCGGTTTGGAGCTTCTTCGTGAAGATTATTTCTACAAAAGTGCGCACAAGTATATTTTCAGAGCTATACTGGAACTTTTCAACAAAAATATCGAAATCGATCTTATTACAATCATAGATGAACTCAAGAAGAAAGATGTATTCGAAAAAATAGGCGGCACCGCGTATCTCACAGATATTCAGGACATTGTTTCATCAAGTGCAAACTTGGAAACCCATGCACAGCTTGTTATTGAAAAAGCAACATTGCGAAGTCTGATACATACTGCATCCTCGATCATAGAAGAGTGCTACGGCACAGGACAGGACAGCAAGGAAATCGTCGAGCACGCTGAGAAAAAGATCTTCGACGTCACTCAAAGTATGATAAAAGAGGGATTCGAGAGAGCGTTTGATATTGTCTCTCCCACCATAAAAAAGATCGATGAAATCGCTAAACGCAAAACAAAGATCGTGGGTGTGGCAACGGGTTTTAATGAACTGGATAGAATAACAGGCGGTTTTCAACCCGGGCAGTTCATTGTTGTTGCTGGCCGTCCAAGTATGGGGAAAACTGCACTCGCTCTTAATATAGCTCATCATGCTGCTGTCTTTCAGGATAAAAGAGTGGGGATTTTCAGTCTGGAAATGGATAAAGAAACACTCATTATGCGTATGCTCAGCTCCGGCTCTGATGTGTCATTGCATTCTATGCTTCACGGGTATGGAATGGATAAAGACAAGATCATGAACCTGACACGGCACGCTGATAAGATCGCAGAAGCGCCCATTTTTATCGATGACCGCGGCAGCAATACTATGAATGATATCCGCTCAAAATCGCGCCGGCTGAAATTTGAAGAAGGACTCGATCTCCTTATTATTGACTATATGCAGTTATTGTTGCCTGTCGCATCGCGGCAGTCACGCCAGCAGGAGATATCCGAGATTTCACGAGCGATCAAGATCCTCGCAAAGGAGCTGGAAGTTCCTATTATTGCAGTTTCTCAGCTCAGCCGGGGACCGGAAACCCGCCAGGATAAAATACCCCAGCTTGCAGACTTACGTGAATCCGGTGCCATCGAGCAGGATGCAGACCTTGTTTTACTTATTTACAGGGAAGAGTATTACAAGAAGGAAGAAGCAGAGAATCCGGGCATCGCAATCATCGATGTGGCAAAGAACAGAAATGGTCCGCAGGGCAGAATGAATCTCAAATTCATTGGACCTTACACGCGTTTTGAAAATATAGATAATCAATCATTCGCATAATGCACATTCTCACTTATCCGATTTCCTCGATTGGAAGGATCATCATCCGGACAGTTCAGGATATTGGCAGATATTTCATCTTTTTAGGATTGACTGTTAAGAGTTTCGGAAAAGTAGGGAAAAGGTTTCATCTCATCTTTGCACAGATGCAGAAAATGGGAGTCGAATCCCTTCCTTTAATTGCTATCACTTCGGCTTTTACCGGCATGGTCACTGCGGTACAGGCAACCTACCAAACAGGCGGCATTCTTCCATACCGGTATCTTGGTGCGATGATCACGAAATCTACAATGATCGAGCTTGCACCAGTGCTCACTGCGCTTGTCATGGCTGGGAAGATCGGCGCTTCACTTGCTGCGGAACTCGGCACTATGCGCGTCACCGACCAGATCGATGCATTGGAAGTGCTTGCCATAAATCCTTATGACTATCTTGTGGTCCCGCGTATTATTTCAGGAATAGTCATGCTGCCTGTGCTCACAGTATTTGCAAATCTGTTTGGCATTCTTTCAGGATATCTTGTCTCTGTTTCATTATATCATGTAACGACTGCGGAATTTCTCAGCGGTATCAGATCATTTTTTGTTCCTGTTGATTTTTGGAGCGGCATCGTAAAGGCAGTTGCG
>CAYUTH010000143.1:0-6154 GCA_964447485.1 uncultured Candidatus Cloacimonadota bacterium
AGCCATCTGTGCTTTTTTATATTGATTATCTGCATAAGTTATACCCATATTAAGTGGAGAAGATATTTAGATCTTTATGAAAAGGAATATATCCATCGTGACGGGAGAATTATTCCAATTGAATGCCGAACCTATCTTCAAAAAGATGAGAATGATGAAATGGTTGGTTATTGGGGTATTGTGCGGGATATTACTAGCAGAAAGCAATCAGAAGAAGCACTTAAAAAGAGTGAAGAACAATTCAGAGATCTTTTTGAAAATGCAAATGATGTCATATGGATATCTGATCTTGAGGGTAAGTATGTCATGGTGAACAGGTTGTTCGAGGATCTGCTTGGATATTTAAAAGAGGAGCTAGTCGGAAAGCAGTCCATTTTTGCTATAACCAAAGAAGATAGAGCAAAATCTATAGAATATTATCAGCGTTCTGTAAACGGGGAGTCGGTCGAATTTGAAACAGGTGTAATTCGTAAGGATGGTTCGAGCCGTATATTCTGGCTCAAGATGCGTCCTATATATGAAAATGGCAAGGTCGTATATATCCAAGGTTTGGGACGTGATATCACGGTCAGGAAACAAGCAGAGGAAGCGCTTCAAAAACAGAAGGCATATTTCGAACGGCTTTTTGATAGCTCTCCCGAGGCAGTTGTTATTGCTCAAAATGATGGAAAAATATTGCAGATCAACCGCACATTCTCAGACATGTTTGGTTTTACAAAAGAAGAAGCAATCGGAGTCGTTATTGATGATCTCATATCCTCTGATGAATTATTGAATGAAGCTCAGGAACTTACCAATCGGGTCGCTGAAGGCAAAGATATAGAGATGGAAGCGAAGCGAAAAATGAAAAACGGGAAATTGCTGGATGTTTCCATTCTGGGGAGACCGATCATTGTTGATGGAAATCAGGTTGCTGTTTATGGCATCTATCGAGATATTACGGAAAGAAAACACTCAGAAGATGAGTTGAAAGCAAGCTATCAAAGACTGCAAAAACTTATCCAGGATACGGTAAATGTTCTCGCAAATGTGGTTGAATTGCGAGATCCCTACACAGCTGGACATCAGCATAATGTGGCTCAACTTGGGGTTGCCATCGCTGAAAAGATTGGTTGTTCTGAAGATATGATCGAAGGAATTCGCATAGGCGGCACTATGCATGATATTGGTAAGATTAAGGTGCCGATCAGGATATTGAATAAATCGGAAATGCTGACAGATAATGAGTGGGAGCAGATTAAAAACCATCCGGTTGTAGGTTTTGAATTGTTAAAGGATCTCGATTTTCCATGGCAGGTAGCAAAAATGGTGCAGCAGCATCATGAACGTTTTAATGGATCCGGGTATCCAGACGGGCTGAAAAATGATGAAATCTTACAAGAAGCACGTATCCTTGCAGTAGCGGACGTCATCGAAGCAATGGCAAATGACAGACCCTATCGTCAAAGTCTTGGATTGGAAATTGCGCTTGAGGAAATCGAGGATAACAAAGGTATTCTCTATGATCCTGAAGTTGTTGAAAATGCAGTGAAAATACTTAAGGGGGGCTCGTTTGAATTTATCAAAAAACATACCTAAGAACGAGAAAAAATCTCCTTAAATTAATACCTAAATTACTCTCAGCAAATTTGACAAACATTTACATTCAAGAAAATTTGATTAACATATAATTCAAAAAAATGCATACGCAGGGAGCACGTATGAAAAAAGTAATATTGTTTTTCACTCTCATTATAGTATTGTTCTCCGCTCACACTTTACTTGCTCAGGAAAATGTAGCAAAAGGTGTCATTAATCCCTCAGAAATATCCCCCGGCACTACAGTGTTGATAACAGTTACCTTCACTATTCCTGAAGGAATGCATCAGAGTTTACAGGAAGATTATTTTTATATCGAAGCTGACGAAGTAGAAGGCATTGAATTTTTGCCTGTTCAATATCCCGAAGGCACTGAACATGAGGGGCTCATAGATTATTATAATTCCGTGATCCTCACTATGGAATTCATCGTAGCTGATGATGCAATGATAGGGGAACGGGAAATAAAAGTATATGCTGGATACCAGTTCTGTGATGATGCGGGAATGTGCCATTTTCCTGAGGAAGAGGAAATATCACTATCTGTAAATGTTGTTGAGAGTTCTTCATCAAAGAAATCAAGCGGTCTTTTAAAATATTTACTACTTGCACTTCTTGGTGGACTTATTCTCAACATCACTCCATGTGTGTTGCCGGTTCTCTCTATTAAAGCGATCAGTCTTGTAAACCAGAGTCAGCATGATAAAAAGAAAATACTTGCCGGTTCCTATGCTTATACAGCAGGTGTACTCGTATCTTTTATTATTCTCGCTATTGTTATTGTTATTATCAAAGCTTCCGGTGAACTTGTGGGATGGGGATTTCAATTCCAGAATCCCGGATTCGTACTTGTGCTTCTCTCAATAATTTTTGTATTTTCCCTTTCTCTTTTCGGAGTATTTACTATCCGTGTACCAGGTATGCAAATCGCATCGAAAGCGTCCGGTAAAGGAGGACATACAGGTTCATTCCTAACGGGTATATTTGCAGTAGTGTTAGCCACTCCATGTTCAGCACCTTTACTTGGTTCAGCCATCGGCTTTGCCTTTACTCAAACTGCCCCCATAATTATACTGCTTTTCTTATTTGTTGGGATCGGATTAGCTCTACCATTTATGCTTATAGGATTCTGTCCAAAACTCATACAAAAAATCCCAAAACCCGGAACGTGGATGAACATATTCGAGCAGATCATGGGATTCCTACTTCTTGCAGCGGTTATATGGCTTCTGGATGTGCTCTATTTCCAAGTAGGCTGGGCAAATGTGCTTCGTGTGATGATATTTATGGCGTTCCTTGCGATCGCTTCATGGATCTATGGCCGATTTGCACTTCCTCATTTTTCACGAAAAAAACAGTGGATCGCTATGATATCAGCTTTGCTGGTGATTGTTCTTTCAGCGATTTTTGTTGTGCGTCTCGATGTACCCGCAGAACCTGTTTATGCTGATGTGATATCTGAATCACATGGAAATTGGGAAAAATTTGAACCTGAGCTCATAGAAAAATTGCGCTTGGAAAACAAACCAATCTTTATAGATTTTACAGCAAAATGGTGTATGACCTGTAAGGTAAATGAAAATGCTGTGCTCTACACTGATGATATTCAGCAGGAATTTGCAGACAAGAGTGTTGTTCTCGTCAAAGCTGATTATACAAATAAAGATAAATTGATCGGGGAGTGGCTGCAGAAATTTGGCAAAGCCGGTGTTCCGACTTATGTATTGTATATTCCCGGAAAAGAAAATCCCCTCGTCCTGCCGGAGATCATTACAAAAGAAATTGTCCGTAATGCCCTTAATAAAATTCCAGAATTAGGAGAATAACACATGAAAAAAAGCATAGTATTGATACTTGGAATTGTACTCTTACTCACAATATTTTCCTGCGATAGATTTAATCATCATTTTGACCCATTCTTTACTCCTTTTGAGCATTATTTGGAACGATTTGCAACTCATGTAGAAGATGGTATTTTGTTTGATAATGTGGCATCTATCATGCCCTATTATTCTGATACATATCTTAACAATGGTGTAGTTAAAACGGATATGCAAACTCTATATGCTTCCCTCGTAGCAGCATCACCGGACAGCGTTGCAATTGAGATCGATATCTTATCAGAAATCGATTTCAAAGTGTCATATCGAATAGTAACTGGGGAAGTAGATACCACAATTGTGGATTATGCTCAAGCGCAGCGAGATAGTTTTCTCTTTATCGGTGACCAGGTCGAACCACCTATTTCGCAAAAAATATTGGTGGAAGTCATCACAGGTACATGGTGCCCGAACTGTCATTATGCTGAAGAAGCCCTTCAGCAGCTTAAACTGGAATATGGTGATTCCCTTTATTATATGGATTATCACTGGAACGACGTTCTGGACGTCGGAGCGATAGAACTTATACAGTATTATGGGATGAATTATTCTGCTCCACAATCTATGTTCCAGGGACAGATAAATGTTACCGGAGGTGGAACAGAAACCTACGATCAATATCTTAACACATTTACAACCTTGGTAGGTGAGGATGCTCTCGCACAGCTCTTAGATTTCTCTTATACTGTGTCTGATACTCTATCAGGACAAGTTACGATAGACAATGATGACACACTCCCCCTTGATGATTTATATCTCAAATATACGCTTGTTGAGAAGGTTTCATCAGTAAATGGATATAATGGAAGACCCTGTGAACAGGTCGTTATCGCAAAAGGGATGAAGGATATCAGCAATGAAGATCTCGAAAACCCGGTTTCATTTAAGCTCGAAATGCCCCCAGCAGTTCCTGATGATATTGTACTGTATGTCTGGGTGCAAACCATTGAGGATCCGTACAATGCTGATACATGTAAAATATATAATGTTATAGAAGAAGATATTGTAATTGTGAAAGGAAGCAATTAATGATAAAAATAATAACTGTTCTGATAGTAAGTTTCCTATTCTTCACTTCCCTAACATGCGCATTGGATACGATGCCGGATTTCACACTTGAGGATATCAATGGTGACCAGGTAAATTTCGAAGAAATATTAAATAAGAAAGCAGTTATCATTGATTTCTGGGCGAAGTGGTGCACGCCATGCAAAAAAGCGCTTCCGCATCTCAGCGACATCCAGGAACAATATGATGATCTCGTAAATGTGGTATGTATTACTATTGATAAAGCACGGGATAAAGATAAAGCTAAATCTTTCGTGAAGTCAAAGGACTATAAATTCATTACTCTTTTTGATCCAAATCAAAGTGTATCCGACATGCTCAATATCATCTCGATCCCAAAGACTTTTATTGTTAATGAAGCTGGCGAGATCGTGTATACACATGAAGGTTATACGCAAGGGGATGAAGTTGGACTGGAAGCTGAACTCAGGAAAGTTATTTTTAAGGACATAACTATTAAAGAGCTTAATGAAATATATCCCCTAGAAGAACTCCCCGAACCAACAACATATATTATTCCTGAGTATCCGGGAAAAGCCCATAATGATGAAATCGAAACAGACATTATCCTTGATCTTGAAATTCTGGAGGATGGTACAGTGGGAGATGTGTGTGTTGTCAGTGCATGTGAAGATGCAGCTCATGGTTTTGAGAATGCTGCGCTCGATGCAGCACGGCAATGGGTGTTCGAACCTATTACTATTGACAGCGTGTCCGTTAAAACCCGTATCCTTTATCCAATTCGATTCAGAATAGAAAAATATGAGAGGTGATCATGAAAAAAATCATACTATTGCTTGTCATTCTAACTTTTGCTTCATCTCTATTTGCAGTGAGTGATTTTCGCATAAACGGATTAAATGAAGCAACGTACGTTTATAAAAATGCAGAAGATTCTCTGAAAAATTATTTTTCTGATGAGTTCAGTTTTCGCTTGACCTATAAGAATTTCACCTTTGGGATGAAGTTCATTGCGGATCTTCCCAGGTATGATGAATACGCTGCAATGCAGGAACTGACCTCTCAGTCGATCTCTTATACATGGGATGAGAGATTCCTCGAATATAAAGTGGATGATTTCTCTCTACGTGCGGGAAACTTTGAACAGGTCTTTGGTTCAGGTATTGCGCTCAGAGTCTATCAGGATAAAGATTTTGATATTGATACCCGTCTGAATGGATTTTCGGCAGAAATATTTCCAAAATTTTTTCAAATGAAAGCCCTTTACGGAGCACTGCCTAATAAAGACAATGATACAAAGAATGACCTTGTCGCAGGTATTGATGTACAGAAAGATATCTTTGATCCGCTCAAGCTTGGTGCATCTTTTGTGAATGTGCGGAAGTGGCAGGCAGGTGACAACTATCTGGATAGGAAGATCTTTGGCGTTCGTGCTGACCTGGATGCAAGTTTGTTCGATTTGCGCACTGAGTATGGTTATCTGGATCAATCCGAAGGTATTTCGAAGATAGGACATGCTTTTTACGGAAATCTTAATACATACTTTGATATAATTTCTTTCTCTGTCGCATATAATAATTATCTAAATTTTGATTCACGTTTGAACGATCTTCCGATCCTCAATCACAGCAATGAACCGATGTATGATTCACCGATCGGAAAAGACC
>CAYUTH010000144.1:0-6141 GCA_964447485.1 uncultured Candidatus Cloacimonadota bacterium
CCGAGCAGCATAGGGATGATCGCAAGACCGTGAATGCCGAGTTTGTGCATGAACCTATCAATAAGTATTCCCAATCGTGGCAGGTAACCGGAATCCTCAACAAAACTCAGCACAAAATAAAATGAGATTATGTAGGGAAGCACCATACCGAGTGGCACGAACAAGCCCGTCGAGAGCAGTCCAAGAGATTCAACATACGCAATAGTCCCGTTCACAAGTTTGCCAAGCAGAATGTCATGAAAGAATCCTGAGCCGCCAAGAAGGGCTGAGAGTTTCATGAGCACCGGAGTCCATAGTTTATCAAAAAGCGGTTCCATGATGTAGCTGATTATGGATTCTCCAATAAGCCGAATAATAAAAAAGGAAAACCCAAGTATGACAACTGCGATTGGAAGTCCTGCAATAGGATGAATAGAAGCATCACCAATCCTCTCCCATAACGTATGATGCCGATGTGAGAGTTGCTGTGTTTTATCTATTATGTGCCCGATCTCATTCCAGATGTTTTCATCCTTATATTTCAATGAGCTCACTTTTGCCTGCTCCAAAGAATCCACAAGATGTTTGATTCCTTCACCGGTAATTCCGCACGTCGTAAAGATCGGAACATCCAGTTCCTGCTGAAGTTTTTCTACATTTATAGAAACGCCTGTGTGTTTGCATTCATCCCAGAAATTCAGGACAATGACCATTGGAATTTTTCTTTGAATGAGTTGAAGTGTAAGGTGGAGATTCCGCTCCAGGTTTGTTGCATCTACGACATTTACAATAGCTGCTTGCTCATCATCTTTTATATCGTCGAGCATCTGCACTGCGACCTCTTCTGCGCGTGAAGTGGGCTCCAACGTGTATGTGCCGGGCACATCAATGACCTCGATGCGTTTGCCGGCATGCCGCAGGATTCCTTTGGTGAAACCAACAGTTGTTCCGGGATAATTTGATGCGATGACATTCACACCGGTCAATCGGGAAAAAATAACACTTTTCCCTACATTGGGATTTCCGATCAAAAGGATTTTATTCATTAATAATTCTTTCTACAAAAATTCTTCGAGCCATACCGTGCCCGAGTGCAACTTGTGAGTTTCCGACCTGAATGGTGACCGGACCGTGAAAAAGTTGAGAAGATATCATTTTGACCACTGCATTGGTACGCAAACCAAGTGAACTCATGCGTCTTTCAAACATTCTCCCTCCATGGTGTGAAACGATGACTGCACTTTCGCCTTTTTTTAGTTCAATAAGTGGAATTCTGTTCATTACTAACCTCTAATTTTTTTCCCGACATTCTTTGCAGATGCCGCATATTCTGAGTGTATGACCGGTCATTAAAAATTCATTTTGCTTAGCGATTTGCTTCTGAAGTGCTTCAATTTTATCAGAATGGAATTCAATAATTTTGCCGCATTTACTACAAATGAGATGATCATGATGTGCTTCGTCTTTCTTGCGTTCATAAATGTACGCGCCACTTTGCAATTGTGTATTTGTAACCAATCCGCTTTTTACAAGGAGGTCAAGAGTGCGGTACACTGTTGCCCGTGAGATCGTATAGCCGTTCTGCTTGAGATCGAGATAGAGTTCGTCTGCACTGAAATGGTCTGAACGCGAAAGGACGTATTGTGTTATCTGTTCCCGCTCTGCGGACCAGAGTGAATTCTTATTCTTTAAGAAGCTTTTAAACTGATTAATTTTTTTATTCATTTTTTCTATCTAAGATTGAGACACAGTCTCAATAAGAATGTGGGGCTGTCAAGAAAAATGCAAAATAAAAAAGGAGCGGATTAATTACCGAACCATTAAAGAGTATGTATTGATTTACAAATTATCTTATCAAAACTATTTTTTATATTCCAAGTTTCACAATTTTTTTTACGTTCACAATATCCCCGGTTTTCATGTATATTAAATACATACCGGCACCTACTTTTTTACCTCTGTCATCTTTGCCATCCCACACTACTTCATGCGTTCCCAAACTGGGATTTGGGAACGAGGGAATTGTTTTAATAAGCTGACCTTTTATATTGTATATTTTTAACTCTGTGTTCTCTGTGATCTCTTTGGTTTTAAGAAATGATATTGTCGTTGATTCCGTGAAAGGATTAGGGTAGTTGTTTATAATTACAACATTTGCATTACCGATTTCTTCATCAACACCCTGCCCCTCTAATAATGTATAGACTGTTGCAAGCCTAGACGGCTGTCCATTATTAATGACAATATCATCCTTACCATCACCATTAAAATCTCCAAGATCACAACCACAGAAACCAAAAGTATCATTACCTTCAAGAATAATATCGGGTTCCGTATCAAAGTCTTCACTCCCATAATATAAATATACCCTATTTTCATAGCTTACTGTAACAGCTATATCAGAATAACCATCATTATTAATATCACAATAGAATAAATATGTAATATAAGCATCACAATGAATTTTGGTATCACATATTAGACTATCATCCATACAACCAAAATATACATCTATATATTCCAAGTAATCATTTATATAAGACGGAATTATCAGATCATTAAAACCGTCACCATTGATATCTCCATTAGATTGCGGATAACCTAGAGAGGTATCATACAATTTATCAATTTCATAATCCATAATCGTATCAATATCAGAATCACCGAGATAGATTTCATATCTATAATGATATATATCATCATCGATATTTCTGCTTGCAATCAAATCGTCGTAGCCATCCCCATTTATATCGCCTACGGTGTTGTATTTCCCAAATTCATTTAGGTATTTACCCTGTATATGAAAATCAACGGTTGTATCCATAACTTCACCACCAAAGAATATATCTACCTGACCATTATAAAACATATCAGGCCCGTCTCCACTTGCAATCAAATCATCATAACCATCTCCATTGAAATCTGTACCTGTATTTTTCCCGTACCAATCAAGGTTCCAAGTGTCAGGAGCATAATCCCAACTATTCAACAAAATATCCGGATTATCGAAATCAACATAGATGCTATCAGAACCAAAGAAAATGTAAATAAGCTGAAAATCTGTTATCATAATCGGAACCACAAGGTCTTTCCAGCCGTCTCCATTTAAATCACCGGCATAACTCGGCTGCCCGCTTCCCCAGTCATAAGGCATTTCATATTCTAAATCTAAAACAGGGTCTGGATCAGCACTGCCAAAATAGAATTGTAACATTCTTTCATTATTATTGGCAACAATCAAATCACTGAAACCGTCATTATTGAAATCAGCCCCGTAAAAACTTGTAATAAACGCACCGGAAGTTGATTCGAAGGTCATTACGACTTCTAAACTATCAAGTGCAAAAGAAAAAGAATACAAAAAAATTGATATGATAACTGTTATTAAATATTTTAACATTTAAGATTCCTTTATGTTTAAATATACCTTTTCACTTCTTTTACTAATATATCACCAAAATGTCTACTTTGTGACGACACCACTCAAAAAAGTTGAAATTATTTCATAAAAAGTTTTTCTACCTACACTTATAATCATTTTATTTGGAAGAAATCCCTCAATCTCAGTTCCTCATTCAATATCCTGTCTCTCAAATTTGCGTTGCTCTTGCATATTGAAATCCTCTCTATTCGGGACTAATAAATAGAGAGGATATTTTAAAATGAATTTGTTTCTCCACATAAGAATGTGAGTATTAGTTATTCTTTTTCTCAGCCTTTTATTCATCTGAATTCCTTAGTCCTTTTGAAGTTTACAATATTTTTTTGTCAAATTAGATTTTCAGAAGATGCGTGGTTTAAATATATTAATCGGTTTCACGCCGCATATATGCTTATATTCTCATCTTAACTAAAAAACCCGAAGCATAACACTCCGGGTTTTAAAACTATATGTTCTAAATTTATTAAATAGAAAAGCCCACACCTGCACGGAGCGTTTGATATTTTCCAACTGAGTAATCGAGCATCACGTCGAGGAGTAATATTTTTAATCGTGCACCTGCCGTAAAACGGAAACCGTTATCTCCATTGATGTCAAAATCGATGTTTTTAGTTTGTCCGTCTGGCCATGGTTCCGTGTAAGTATATTTTGCTTTGAGTTTTGTACTTTCATATCCAATACCGCCATAAAAAGTGAGAGGAAGAACAACCAGTCCTCTGCTCGCATGAAGGTTGACAAAAGCGCTGTTCACGATTACTGCATCGCCCAGTTTCAATTGTTGATAAGAACCCTGCACAGAAATCGGCAGTATTGCTGAGAGCACAGGAATAAGTTTGCTTACCTGGTATTTCACTCCGCCGCCCACAAAGGAAATTTTCCCCATATCTTTTATTTCATAAGGTGGAATGTAACGGACTTCTACTTCGAATCCCGCAGGCAAGCCGAGGTGGGCTTGAGGGACAATAAGTGGAATAGCTTTTAAATCTACCCCCTCCGGCATGAAGAGATCAGGTACAACCTGTGGATCTTTTGTAGTAAATAAAGCGCCGTTATTCCCCCAGACGGTTGCCGATACTTCATAATCACCATTATACAAATCTGTATTCGGGTTGTGTGCCAGGAATGTTTTCTCGCCATCCGGTACGACAGCAAGCATTGCATTAAAGGTAAGTCCAAAACTCATCGGGCTGGTCTTTGCCGTGCTGAACCAACCGGAATTTAGGTCACTCCCAAAAGCATTCACAAAGGGCTTCATATACTTTTCACCATTCTCAGCCCCAAGCTGCTTTAAATCATTAATAATATCTCCGTGAACGAGAGAAACCGAACAGAACACGATAAAGAGAAAAATTGATACAATCTTCTTCATGTGTACCTCCAAACTTTTATTTGAACACTTCATTACATAATAAAATGTCAAGAAAAACTAAGATTCATCCTTTTTGATCTTTAAAAATTTTCTTTTACCAACTTTTATTACCATATCATTTTTTATATCAACATCTACGCTACTATCAGAAATTTTTATACCATCGATAAATACTGCCCCTTGTTCAATTATTCGTCTTGCTTCACTTCCAGAGGCACTGAGGTTATTATCTCTTAGTAAGTCTACGATCCACACTTTTTCTTCAACCATTTTTACAGATGGTATTTCATCAGGAATTTCTTTTTGAGCAAAGACCGTATTGAAATGATTCTCAGCTTTTTCGGCAGCAGCTTTATCGTGATAAAGCTCGACGACCCGGCGCGCCAGTTTTTGTTTTATAAGTTTAGGATTTATGCCTTGTTTAAGTTCATCATTTGATGCAGCGATTTCATCAGGTGAAGCAAACGCAGCATAGAGGAAATAATTCTCGATCAGGTCATCCGGAATGGACATGATCTTCCCGTATTTATCTTCGGGTGAATCGAATATCGCGATGTAATTGCCCAGACTTTTACTCATTTTTTCCACACCGTCCGTACCGATAAGAATCGGCATCAGCACTGCCACCTGTTCGGGCATATCGAAATATCTCTGCATATCCCGTCCTGCAAGAATGTTGAATTTCTGCTCGGTTGCACCAAGTTCTACATCTGCTTTTATCGCAACGGAGTCATATGCCTGCAAGATCGGGTACATAAGCTCGTGCAAGCCAAAAGGAAGATTCTCTTCATAGCGTCTGCGAAAGGTGTCGTGTGCCATGATCTGTGCCATGGTAAATTTTCCAAGCAAAGAGATGAACTCGGAAAGCTGCATCGGACCGAACCATTCGCTCTGATAACGCACTTCAGTTTTATCCTTATCCAGCACATAGTACAGCTGTTCCATATATTGTTCGGCATTGCGTTTCACATCTGCAGCAGAAAGGTGGGGGCGCGACTCGTTTTTCCCTGTTGGATCGCCGATTTGTGCTGTGTAATCTCCGATCACGATCACACCGATGTGTCCGATATCCTGAAATCTGCGCATAATGCGAACCGGTACCATGTGACCGATATGCACATCAGCAGCAGTCGGATCGATGCCGTATTTTATTCTGAGAGGAATATTATTTTTTTGTGAATATTTGAGTTTTTCAATAAGTTCCTCTTCGGGAATGATCTCTTCGACTCCCTGCTTAATTATCTCCATTTGCTTTTGTATATCCAAAATTTCTCCCGATCATACAATCTTGTTCATAGGTTTATTCTTGACAACAGATACGCTCGCTTTAAGAGCTGAAACATAAATTATT
>CAYUTH010000145.1:0-6112 GCA_964447485.1 uncultured Candidatus Cloacimonadota bacterium
TAAGAATAAGCAGGATCACAAGTAAAAATAATTTATATTTCATATAATCCTCCAATTATGGAATTTTTTTTCGCGTTGGAGTTTAGGTTGTCAAGATAAAATGTTGTGATTTAGATCACTTCCGGTTGAAATTAGTGTTAATTTTGACATAATTTTTTCGTTCTGAAATTCTTATTAAAAGTAAAAATTGAAAGATGACACTATGAAAAATAGATACTTAGACATTAATCCTGAAATCCAGAACGCGTTACAACAAAACAAACCGATTGTCGCGCTTGAATCGACCATCATTTCTCACGGTATGCCGTATCCTGAAAATGTTAAAACTGCAAAAGAAGTCGAGCAAGTGGTCAGAGAAAATGGAGCAGTACCGGCAACCATTGCAATCCTCAAGGGAAAAATGAAAGTTGGGCTTTCGGATGAAGAATTGGAATTTCTGGCAACAAGCAAAGATATACAAAAAGTATCGCGACGAGATATTCCCTTTATAATTTCTCAAAAACTGCATGGAGCAACCACTGTTGCTGCAACGATGATCATTGCAGAGCTGGCAGGAATAAAGGTATTTGTCACAGGAGGGATTGGCGGCGTGCACCGGGGTGCATCAGAATCTTTCGACATCTCTGCTGATCTTCAGGAATTGACAAAAACAAATGTCGCAGTCGTGTGTGCCGGACCTAAGGCGATCCTCGATATCGGTCTCACTCTTGAATATCTGGAAACTCACGGCGTGCCTGTGATAGGTTTCCGAACCCATGACATGCCTGCTTTTTATACAAGAACAAGCGGTTTCCTTGTTGATTTTCGATTGGATACTGAAAAAGAAATCGCAGAATTGCTGAATGCAAAGTTGAAACTCGGATTGCAAGGCGGAGTAGTCATTGCAAATCCAATTCCAGAAGAATATGAAATGGATAATGATCTCATTAATAAAGCAATTGAACAAGCGCTCGTTCAAGCTAAAAAGTTGAACATCACAGGTAAAAAGATCACTCCATTCTTGCTGGATGCTATAAAAGAAATTACAAAAGGAAAAAGTCTTGCATCGAATATCGAACTTGTAAAAAATAATGCGAAGCTGGGAAGCAAAATAGCTGTGGAACTGAGTCGAATAGCTCAAAACAGATAAATATTCAACTTAAATGTTGTATCAATTAAGAAAATATCGTTGTTAATTTTCTCTGTGTTCTCTGTGGTTTGATTCTTATTTTTGATTGAACATTATCTTGAATTAAATGTATTAACAAATTAATTTCATAAAAAAATCTAATCCTCTTGACAAAAGAAATTTTCATAATGGTATTTACACGCAAATGAAAATAAAGACGAAACACATCTTCATCACAGGAGGAGTGGTGTCGTCTCTGGGAAAGGGGATCGCTTCCGCATCGATTGGCTTCCTTTTAAAGAAACTCGGTTACGAAGTTACTATCCAGAAATTAGATCCCTATTTGAATGTTGATCCCGGCACGATGAGTCCATTCCAGCATGGTGAAGTCTTTGTAACAGATGACGGAGCAGAAACTGATCTTGATCTCGGTCACTACGAGAGATTTCTTGATATTTCATTGAACCGGATGAGTAATCACACTGCAGGGCAGGTTTATGATACGATCATCCAGAATGAGCGCAGAGGTGTCTATCTCGGTAAAACCGTGCAGGTTATTCCTCATATCACGAATGAAATAAAACGACGCATAACCAGTCTGGACAACCATGCAGATATTGTGATAACCGAGATCGGCGGCACAATTGGTGATATTGAGAGTCTGCCGTTCATAGAAACAATTCGCCAGTTCCGCTTAACATATGGCGCAAAGCACTGCTTCTTTATCCATCTGACACTTGTACCGTATATCGCTGTTGCGGGAGAATCCAAAACCAAACCCACCCAGCACAGCGTCATAAAACTCCGAGAAATCGGCATCCAGCCCGATATGCTCATCTGCAGGACCAGCACCCGGCTTACAAGAGAGATGATCAAAAAAATATCCCTGTTTACAAATGTATTTGATGAAAATGTGATCGAGGGACGCGATACTTCATGCATCTATGATATTCCGATCCTGTACTACGAACAGGGTGTGCACAACATCATATGCGATTATTTTGATATACCCACCACTGATATTAGTTTTGATAAACTCAAAGGATATGTTGCAAAATTCACCAATCCTAGCAGGACGATAACTGTCGCTCTATGCGGGAAATACGTGCGTCATCAGGATGCATATAAGAGCATTTCAGAAAGTCTGATCCATGCAGGAGTAGATTTTTCTACAAGAGTGGATATAAAAAGTATTGACACAGATAAACTCTTTCCAAAAGATAAAGTAGTTGATGACGAGGAGTTGCAAAATATTCTTAAAGATGTAGATGGAATCCTGATTCCCGGTGGTTTCGGAGTCCGCGGCATCGAAGGCAAGATCGAGATCGTGAATTATGCGCGAAAACATAAGATCCCGTTCTTTGGCATCTGTCTGGGCATGCAATGTGCAGTCATAGAATTTGCGCGTACAGAATTTGGATTTGAAGATGCGAATAGCGCAGAATTCGATCCTGAAACCACACATCCCGTTATCGACCTAATGCCTGAACAGAAGGATATTGAAGACATGGGCGGCACGATGCGGCTTGGCGCATATCCTTGTGTCTTGAAAAAAGATTCTCTTGCTTATTCGATTTATGATACAGATAAAATTTCCGAACGTCATAGGCACAGGTATGAATTCAATAATGATTATAGAGAAAGATTCGAGGAAAAAGGCATGATGATCTCTGGTATTTCTCCGGATAATAAACTGGTTGAGATAGTGGAAATTCCTGATCATCCATTTTTTATCGGAGTGCAGTTCCATCCGGAATTCAAATCACGATTGGAGCGTTCTCACCCGATTTTTCATGATTTTATCAAAGCAGCATTAGCATATAATGCGAAACAAAAAACATCAGAATCATGAGTAATAATAAGATGAAATTTACTATAATTGCCGGTCCATGTGCGATTGAGACAAAAGAAGATTGTTTCCTGATTGCTGAAACCTGCAAATCATTATGCGAAAAATATGATTTTCCGTATATTTTCAAGGCATCATACAAAAAAGCGAACCGTACCGCATCAAACTCGTTCCGGGGTGTAGGATTAGAAAAGGGATTGAGAATCCTTGCAGAGATCAAGGAAAAATTCTCTTTACCTGTCCTCACTGATATTCACGAAACTAAAGAGGTGAAAGAAACTGCTGAAGTTGCTGATATTCTTCAAATTCCTGCATTCCTTTCACGCCAGACAGAGCTTATCGAAGCAGCAGCACAAACCGGTAGAATCGTTAATATTAAAAAAGCTCAGTTCATGTCTGCCAAAGGTGCGAAACATGCCTATGATAAAGCAGTGAATGCCGGAGCATCAAAAGTATATATAACAGAGCGGGGCACATTTTTCGGCTACAATGACCTTGTTGTTGATTTCCGCAATTTCAAACTTCTGGATTCATGGGATATTCCTGTAATATACGATGTGACACATAGTTTACAGAGACCTTCAATAGACGAAACATCCGGCGGCAGTCCGGAGTTTGTCATGACCATGACTTCAGCAGCAGTTGCAACCGGACATTTATCTGGCTTGTTCATAGAGACACATCCGGAACCTTCACGGGCAATGAGCGACGCACGCTCCATGCTTCCATTAAAAGAATTAGAAAGGGTACTGCAAAGAATAAGAAAATTGTTAGATTTATCATAAACCATAATTGCATTTAACTATCAAAAAATAAAAAAGTTGCTTTTTTTTTCTTTATTTCCTAAATTTACATTGGAGCTACATGAGATATAAATTATTCTTTTTCGACGTCGATGGTGTTTTTACTGATGGGGGACTCTATTATCTGGGAACACAAGATAGCGGACGAAAATTTAATGTTCGCGATGGGCTTGGAATTCGTCTTTTACAACAGACACGAATTGTGCCGGTGGTCGTAAGCGGAAAAAAAACCGTTGCGGTCGAAGCACGGATGAAAGTTTTGAAGATAAAGCATGCTTATCTCGGAATTCGGGATAAACTCTCAACTGTTAAAAGCATTATGCAGGAGTTCGGTGTAACTTTTGAAGAAGTGATCTTTATGGGTGATGATTGGAATGATATGACTGTTCTCGAAAAAGTCGGGTGTGCGATCACAGTTCCGGCTGCATCACAGGAGATCAAAGATGTGTGTGCATTTGTGACAGAAACTCAGGGTGGTTCAGGAGCAGTTCGGGAAGCTATTGAATGGGTGTTGAAGAAAGAAAATCTTTTTGATGAAGCGGTAAAATCCTTTTTAGCATATTTGCAAAATAATGAATAAAATTTATCTGACAGTACTACTTATTATTATATTTTTCTCCGGCTGTTCGGACAGCAAAGGTCCTGTCACGTTCAAGGATATGGGCAAGCAGACTGTCGAGATCACAGATTCCATAATTGTATACAGCTCATCAAAAGAGATTACTCTCTGGGAATTGTATGCGGACAGGTTGAAAAAATTTCCCAAAGATAATATCATGTACTTCAGCAATATCGAGCTCAAGCTCATGAAAAAAGACGGAACGCTGGCTTCTACGATCTATGCTGACAGCGCAATTGTGAACGATGAGATGAAGACTGTGTATGCGCAAGGCAATATTGAAATATATTCTCAGGAAGGAGATATATTCGGAGAAACAATAACCTGGGACAGGAACAAAGATGAGATTTTTTCTGAAGATTCCGTCAAAGTGATACAGCAGGGCAATGAGATACAGGGATCAAGCTTTACCAGTGATTCCCATTTTGAACATGTAACGCTGCACAGGGCAAGCGCAGAAGGAGAAGTAGATGAATCTGAAGTGCTTTGGTAGCGTACTTGCTGTTCTCGTTTTGTGGCTCTCCATCCCTTTAATGAGCCAGGGAAAGAATCACTACATCCTAAAAAATGCAAATCTTGTGAAAATAGATGTCATTGAGAACGATACGATCACCACGTTAAAAGGGGATGTGGATCTGATCTATAACGAGATAGAGTTTTTTGCCGACAATGCGCAGATCTTTCAGAAAGACAAAAAAGTAAAATTATTCGGAAACGTTCGAGCGATTGATGACACACTTGAAGCCGGTGCACAAAAGGCAACTTATTTTCATAAAGATGCTATTCTCAAGCTCGATGAAGATGCATATTTTATCGAAAATTCTCAGGACACGCTCCTCAAAAAAGTTACTGCGGATTTTATTGAATATCAAAAAGAAAACAAGAAAGTGCATGCCCTAAATAATATTATTGCGACGGATTTTATTGAACAGGTCGTGTGCACATGCGGGAAATTCCGATACGATATGGATATTGATTACGGACTTGCCCGGGAAAATCCAGTGCTTACCTTTCAGCGGGATAATGAGCTAAAAATATACAGTAAGCAGATGGAACTTTTTGCAAAAGAGAAGAAGTTCACTGCGACGTATGACGTGAAAGTAGAAACAGAAGATACGCAAGCAACATCAAATTTTCTTATCTATTTCAATGATGAGGAAAAAGCAGTCATGCTTGGCAATCCACAGTTCAAAAGCTCCCTTTCGACAGCAACTGCTGAGGAATTCCAGGTATTTTTCAAAGATGAAAAAATCAGCCAGCTTCTCCTTGTAAAAGATGCGGTAATTCATTTTAAAGAAGAGGACAGCATCGGCAAAGAAAATTATCTCTATGCAGGAAAAGTGAGAATGGAGATCAATAATGACAAGCTTGCATATATGCAGGCTCAAAACGTGTCGCGAAGCTTCTTTGAACAAAGGGATGGTGAAGACATTCTTGTGAATAAGTTGGCAACGTTGCAACTCGAAGTATTCTTCGATGAAGAAGAAAATATCCAAACGATAATAGCTGAAGATGACATAAAAGGCACGTATACATTTTCAAGCTCAAAACAGATAATAGAGAAATAATATGGAACAAATGGAAAGTATCATTCGCACCCAGGATCTGATGAAGATCTATGGAAAGAAGAAGGTTGTTAAGCAAGTTTCAATCGAAGTAAAACAGGGTGAGATCGTTGGGCTTCTTGGACCGAACGGCGCAGGGAAAACAACGACTTTTCATATGATGATCGG
>CAYUTH010000146.1:0-6104 GCA_964447485.1 uncultured Candidatus Cloacimonadota bacterium
TAATAATCAGCCTTGCCATGTATTTATACGTTGTTGATATTGACTCAATTAATTGTTTTTGCATTTTTGGCATTAATATGAAAATTTTAATGGTACTATTAGGAGTGATTTTGTTGTTCTTTGCAACAATCAGGTATGGATTTATATCAAACAGAGAAATATTAAAAAATAATGAGAACAAGGTGGATTGATGGCAGCTTTTTACATTTCCGGAAGAATTAAAAATATTATTATGATAGGTGTGGTTATTATCGCACTTATCATTGCATTTAACAAATCAAAGATAGTCAACGCATTTCTTAAACCCTCGGATATAATGGGGCAGACTCCTAAAGAAGCTAATGAATTATTTGAGAAATCAAAATACAATTCAAAACTGGAATTACAGTATATTGCTTCTAACATGAAAGAGATAAAACCGCAAATTTCTGATATTCTTTTGGAAAATAATCTAAAAATCTCATATTCAAAATTCTCGTCGAATAATAGTACTTGGTTAGTTGAAATACCAATAGATAAGTATAAGGAACTTATTGAAAAATTGAGAAATTATCAAGAACTAAATCAAGAAGAATTAGTGCAAATAGACGACCAGTTATTATCTGAATCTGTTGAAGAAAGAATAAAGGATAATGAGAAAAGAAAAGAAATTCTGAATGAAGGTTTCCAAAATGCTCGAACAGCTTATGATCAGGAAAATTACAATCATAATATAATAAAAACTGAAAAAATTATTGATTCCCTGAAAATTGTACAACGCAACCAAGAAAAGTTTTCAAAGAATATTTATGCTAAGATCGATATATCGCATTTTGTTTCCCGTGCAGATGTGACAGAACATGCATTCAAATCCTTTCTCGCCACCTTTGTGATTTCGCTACTCTTCATTTCTGTTGCATTGTTTGTAATATATTTTATCATTCTCCTTTTCACGAAACTCTTTTCAGTCATGGGCATTAAAACCACTCATGGTCAGCCCTCAAGGTACGGTTCCGGTTCCAGCTATGGATACGGATATGATTATGGTTCACGAAAAAAAATAAAGAGAAAATATATTAGGAGACCTCGGAGTGAAGAGGGTGAGAGTTCTGAAGAGCCCAAAGATAAAGACGAGAAATAATTTGAGTTATGGTAATTTGGCTGGTTTTAATTATCGCAGGACTTTTACTCATATTTCTTGAAGTATTCTTTCATAATCTTATCTTAATGAGTTTTGGAGTTGCAGCACTTTTCACAGGATTTATAAATATTTTGGGAATGCGAAATATTCTTATTTTAATATTAATCTTCTGCTTGTTTTCATTGCTTAATCTGTTTGTGTTGAAAAACCTGCTCAGAAGGTTGATAAGGAAGAGGTAATTCAGTGTTGCAAAGGTTGACAAATAAATACATATGACAATGTTCTTGGTCAAAATTATTAATTTTAGGAGATTCAATGCCAGATCATAAATCTTGTGAAAAAAGGTTGCGCTCGGATAAAAAAAAGAAAGAGCGAAATCATTATGTGAAAAAGAGCATCAGTACGATCATAAAGAAGATCAAAAAGTCCACTGATAAAGCAGAGATGGCTACAATGCTCGTTCAAGCTCATTCTCTTATTGACAAAGCAGTTAAAAAGGGAGTTATACATCGGAATAATGCGGATAGAAAGAAATCAAGGTTAAATAAATTTGTAAAAAATTTTGAAGCTAATTAGCGCCTACATTTGAATAAAAAAAGAATATCTATTATCATTCTACTGGTGGGTATATTTATTACATGCCCTTTATTAGGGAACTCACCACTATCAGTATTACGTTCAACTTTAGATAATCTGACAATAAAATTTTCTCTACCCGACTATGAACTATTGCCCAGGGATAATTTTACCTATATAGAATGTCCTGAACTGAAGCGAGATGAGATCGAGGGGAAGATCGATATTCCATATTATTATTTTCTTATTGGTGTTCCTGAAAATGGTAATGTTCAAGCAGCTATCATTTCATTTAAGGACAACTCCATTGAACTTGATGCACCCATTGCCCCATTTCCCGGATTTATCACAGACCCGCAAAAGGGAACTGATATTCCAGTTTATGAAATTAATAATGAAGTATACAATAAGGAAGCCGTTAAAGATATATTTACAGTATCAGAACCTTTTTTATGGCGAAGTCAAACTGTTGTGTCAGTCATATTACATCCGTTTATACTACAGAATAATAAGCTAAAAATTACTGACGAACTATCAATTTCATTCTCGATTAGCGGCGATAAAAAAACTAAACCATTTTATGATAAGAATTTTACAAACGTTTATCAAAATACAATAATTAATTTTGATGTATCGCAACATTGGAGTCCGGAGAGAGAACTGAAAAAGCAGGATAATCCGTTCTCGCACGCAGACAGGTGGTTTAAAATACCTATTACTGAAAATGGAATTTGCAAACTGACCAAGCAGAAATTGTCTGATGCAGGAATTGATGTGGACAATCTCGATCCAAATCAGATCAAGGTTTTCAATGGCGGAGGATACTCGCAAAGTCGTTCACTCTCTTCATCGTTGTATCCCTTTGAAGAGGTTCCGGTTTTCGTAACTGAGACCGGTTCTGATTATACAATATATTTTTACGTGAGAAGTACGAACGGTTTCGAATTGAACGAAAACTACGAGCAATATTTTAATCCATATACAGGCGAGAATACCTACTGGCTCACATATAATACTGATCTTACCTCACACAACAATTATCACAACCAATTTTCAAGCGATCTCACAAAACGTGAAACTCTTACCACATATGATTATTCAGAACATTTTGAAGAAGATCATGTACGATCTGATCCGCTTATGATTGAATGGTACTGGACAAGTTTTTCCGGGAGCGGAGCAAACACAAAATATTTTGATTTCACCGTATCTGAGCTCAATACAAATGAGCCCCAAAAACTAACAATCAATTTCGATAGCCATCCATATACATCTTCTATTAGTGTCTATATGAACGGAACTCTACTCACCGATTATACGTCGGCTTCTTCCAGAATTATCTTTAATGGAAATTTTCTTAAAAACGGGAAGAATACACTAAGGGTAGTTCAAGCAGCATCGAGCTCTCAACAACTATATTTTGACTATTATGAGATCGAATATTTAAAAAACCTGAAAATGGAAAATAATTATCTCGGATTTTCCCTTCCTCAAGATAGTACTGAATATACAGTAAACATTACAAATGTTTCAAATAATGAGCTTCAGATTTTCAAGATAATGGATTTTGACCAGGCTTTGAAGATTACAGGTTATACATACTCGAATAACACTCTATCCTTTGAAGCGATTTCTGATCTATCCGGCACACAGTTCTGTATTGTCAGCAATGGCGGATATGTTATTCCTGATGTCATTGAAGAAAAGTTGAAACCACTTGTATATTTGAATGGCACAGAAATTCGTTCATACTTGAGGGATGAAACTACTCTTGCTAATACTGAAGCAATAATTATTACACCTGAACAGTTTTGGGATAATGCGAAAGATCTCGCTGATGTACATTATGCAAATGATAATTTGAATGTACTCGTTGTGAATATAAATGACATATATGATGAATTTGCATGGGGTTTGACAGATGTAGTTGCTATCAGATATTTCTTGAATTATGGCTATGACTATTATGCTGCAACTCCTAATATGGAATTATCCTATGTTGTGTTAATGGGGGACGGAACAAATGATTTCCGCGGGTATGAACAAGGCTCTGAAGAAAAGAATAAAATCCTTCCTTTTATAAATAAAGAAAGCACAACTGCATCTGATGATTATTTCGTTTATTTTGGAATGTCAAAACCTTCATTGATGATAGGTCGTTTCCCGGGTTATACAGACTCCCAAATGGAAATCATGATAGATAAGACTGTTGATTATATATCAAATCCGGAATTTGGTTATTGGCGAAATCGCGTGATCTTATGTGCTGATGATTTTCTTAAAGATGGACGCCATCATGAAACATTAAATACTTATAATGCAGAGTTATGTGCTCGCGATATTGAAGATAATGTTGAGCTAGTAGAAGTTTATGGAATTCGTTATCCTCTTGACGAGTTCAAAAACCGACCAGAGGCAAATGAGGATCTCATTTACAAAATAAATAATGGGGCTGCAATATTATATTATATAGGTCATGGAGGCTATGATGTAATGGGCGATGAAGAATATTTTCGAGCAAGCAGAGATATAGGAAAACTTAATAATGGATATATGTTAAATTTTTTTCTTGCTGCTTCTTGTGATATAGGACTGTTTGATTCTAATACGATTGAATGTACGGCTGAAAGATTGCTGTATGCTAAGAACAGAGGATCTGTAGCTGCTTTTGCAGCAACTCGTAAGGGGGGATATGGACCTTGTACTAGGATAGTTGATCTTATTGTTAATAATGCAAGTGAAAAAATCAGAATTGGTGAAGCAGTTATAATTTCAAAGGGTGGAAGTATTCCAAAGTCCTATGAAAGTTATTTACTTTTTGGTGATCCAATGTTACGATCTGCTTTACCTACAATCAGAGGAAATATTACTATATCCGAAGAATTCCCAGATTCAATACAGGCACGCCAAACAGCTTCACTGCAGGGAATTATCGACACGACAAACTGTCAGTTTGATGAAGTTTTTATTGTAGTTTATGATACCGATTATAACAAGGTATATGAATATGAGAAAAAAATTAATAACGTATGGGTGACAAAAGATACAACTTTTATTGAAAAGGGAAAGGCGATTTTCAAAGGACCAGTCTCAACACAGAATTACGATTTTGATTTTGGCTTTATAGTTCCTGATGATATATATGGTGGGCAGTTAGGGCATGTCTTGAGTTACTCAAAAAGCTCCCCAGAAGAAATTGATGTCGCAATACGATATAATAAACGTGATGATACCGATAATCACAATCTTATCATAAATGGATATGCGGAGTCTGAGAATGACGGACCTCCGCAGATAACCATGTGGATGGATAATGATGCTTTTAAAAGCGGAGATTATGTCTCTTCATCACCTCTTGTATACATAGAAATTCTTGATAGCAACGGTGTGAATATCACTAATTATCCAGGTCATCGAATTTTATTAACAATAGATAATGAGGATGAGTATAATATCACAGAATATTTTGTATATAATTTGGATTCCTTTATACAAGGATCGATCGAATATCAATTAGAATCAATACCAGCGGGCATCCACACTTTACGATTGGAGGTCTTTGATAACCTGAACGAAGTTGCATTTTATGATGTTGAGTTTAAGATTAAAAGTCCTGATAATATCGATGTGCGGACTGTATTGAATTATCCAAATCCTATGGATGATCATACATATTTCACGTTTTATCTTGATGGCGATGCTTCTGTTGACATTGAGATCTTTACTGTAGCTGGAAGGAAGATCAAAATCATAGATAATCAAATACTTCACACAGGTTATAATCAGGTGTTGTGGAATGGAAAAGATGAAGATGGAGATGTTCCTTCAAATGGAGTGTATTTTTATAAATTGAAAGTCAATGGGAAGATGATTGATGAAATCTTCAAGATCATTATTTTCCATTAATACAGATTATTTATTTAATCTTTTAATAAATTTGACAAATAGGAATCTTATTTCCAATATTGGAAATGCTTATAAATAAATTGGTATTTATATCTAAAAAAGATGAGGTTATGGTAAAAAAAGAAAATGCTATGTTAATGTCTAAGTTAGGCTTAAAACCAGTTTTATCTCATCACTTATTGGCTGGTTATACCCCCGAGGGGAACTTTATTCACTTCTATGCGAGGTTTTTTATTATGTTAACGAAATCTGATTTATTAAAATCGGAGGAGACGGTATGAAAAAACTTATTGGATTAACGATCGTGGCCTTGTTTATTACCTCACTTGCATTTGCAGTTAATTATACAAGTGGAGAAATGAGCAAAGGAACACCTTCAAACTTTGAATTACATCCGAACTATAGTCCTGGCGAACAGATTCACAGAGTCGCACCAAAAAATGTAGACCCTTATCGTGATGCACCAGATCCAGAAGGTGTTCAACTTTTATATTGGGAGAAC
>CAYUTH010000147.1:0-6088 GCA_964447485.1 uncultured Candidatus Cloacimonadota bacterium
TGCTTTTCCCACATAAATGATCGTGCCTTTGCTGTTTTTCATCAGGTATACACCGGGATTATAAGGGATCAGTTTGAGTTTTTCCTGAGCAGCAGGTTTCATCTAATTTTTTCTGAAAATGGATTGTTTGATTTTCTTCAGATCAGTCACATTCAGCAGTTTCAATCCAAACAAATAGAGGATTATGCTCGCAGCAAATATTATTAGTAATTTAATAAAAATATATACTCTTGTAACAGGCAGATAGTGATGTGAAAGAGTGTTTAAATAATATGCGACAAAACCGACAATAACTGATAATACAACAACTTTTATAAAAGTTATTGCAATTTTTCTGAAAGAAATACGACCGATCTTCACCTGAAGTGTGAAAAAGAGAATTGTTGCCTGCAGGGTCGCAGCAATAGAAGTTGCAAGAGCAAGTCCTCTGAGCTGAAGGAGCCGCATCAAAATAAGATTGAGAATGATATTGCAGATCACAGCAATTCCTGCAATGATCATCGGTGTCTTGGTGTTCTTGAGCGCGAAGAATGCAGAAGCAAATATCTTCACTGAACTGTGCGAGATCAAGCCGAGTGAATAAAAAGCAAGTGCTGAATAGGTCATGATAAGCGCTGTCTGGTCAAAAGCGCCGTGCAAAAACACAAGTGCGATCGCATCTTTACCGACAACCAAAATAAGTGCAATGATCGGCATCATAATTATCATGATCATCTGGAATGCTTCCTGAATGGAATGAATAAGTTCATCTGCCTTTTTATGAGCAGTCTGACGGGAAAACATCGGGAGAACTGCCGCTCCGATCGCGACACCAAATACTCCAAGAGGGAGCTGCATCAGGCGGTTTCCGTATTGCAGCGCAGCAACACTTCCGGTAATGAGCAGGGAAGCAAGCAAAGTATCCACCACAACATTGACCTCGCGAATACCCAAACTCAATATGCCGGGTATCATCCTGTTCCACACTCCATTGAGTTCTTTCTGCTTAAAATTTATCTTGAACTTGAGCGTATATCCGATTGTTTTGAGGAGGTGAATATTTACAAAAAGCTGAAATATACCTCCAAGTACAACACCACCTGCAAAAAGGTATGCTCTGTACACAATATCTGTATGAGTGAAAAAGGAAACAAAAAGTATCGGCAGAATGATACCGAGATTCAACATAAGAGGAGAAAGCGAGGGAAAGAAAAATATTTTATGCGCGTTCAGAATGGCAATAATGCTGGATGTCAGCCCAATCAGAAACAGGTAGGGAAAAAGTATTCTTGTAAGATGGATCGTCAGCTCTTGCACTCCCGCACTGAATCCCGGTGCCATAATGCGAATGATGTATGGCGTCAGGAGCAAACCAAGCAAGACCAGTCCAATAAGAATGAGCACCAATATCGATAAAAGGTTCAGCGCAAAAGCTACTGCTTCCTCTTTCGAACGATTTTCTTTTATTTCCGTATAAGTGGGTATGAACGCTGCGGCAAGAGAACCTTCTCCAAATAAACCGCGAAGCATATTGGGAATAACAAACGCCACTCCAAAGCTGTCTGCAATAGCTGTCGCACCGAGAAAATGTGTGAGAAAAATATCCCGGACAAGTCCTGAAATTCTGCTGAGAAATGTGCCGCTGGAAATCTTTCCGACATCCTGAGTAAGGTTCTCTTTGCTTTTTGTCATGCGTTCCTACAAGGTGGAAGAAGTGCCTTTCTTGTCCTGATATTCCTGAGGAGTGAGTTCTTTTACCATTTCTTTGCCGTCACGGATGATCCCGATCTCGACATCTTCGCCAATCCTGAGGTCTGATACGGCAATCTCTGCATCGTTCACATCTTTGATGGGTTGCTTGTCAATACTTATGATTATATCTCCTCTTTTAAGGTCAGCTTCAAATGCCGGTCCATTATCCTCAATAAAAGAAATAATTACTCCATCCGATGATTCAAGTTTCAAACTGTTTGCAAGCGAAGGCGTAATATCCTGTACTTTGAACCCAAACCAGATTGGACGTATCCCGCCGTACTTTATGATCTCCTGTACAATATTTCTTACCCGATTGGAAGGGATGGCAAACCCGATGCCCAGACTCCCTCCACTTTTTGAAAAAATAAAAGTATTGATGCCGATGATCTCCCCATTTATATTTACCAGCGGACCACCGCTATTGCCCGGATTGATCGCTGCATCAGTCTGTATCATTTTTTTGTAGATTCGGTCCTCGTTGCTGTGAAAATTCCTGTTCATCGCAGAGACCACTCCCACGGTCACAGTCGGCTCAGAATCTTTGATCAGGTAACCGAATGGATTTCCAAGCGCAATTGTCCACTCCCCTATGATGATGCCGTCGGAATCTCCAAGGTATGCTTGGGGCAAGTCTGCTTCAATATCTTTGAGTTTAATGACTGCAATATCGTTCACATCGTCACTGCCGATGAGCTCTGCTTCAAAGCTTCTGCCGTCCGAGAGGAATACTTTTATTTCCGATGCATTCTGCACCACATGGCTGTTCGTGATCGCATAGCCGTCCCCACTGATAATCACGCCGGAACCGAGATTCTGCACTTCTCTCTTATAGGTACGGGGTAAAAATCCCCTGTAAAAATCAAAGAAGAATGAGTTGAAAGGGCTTGTCTGCACCACTTCAGTACGAATGACATTGACGCTTACTACCGCAGGTTTGACCTTCTCGATCGCATTGGTGATTCCGTTTCTGCGCGAGAGTGTTACTTCCTCGTTCGTCTGCTGTCTTTCCTCGAAATCAATTGTGTCACGCAGAGCGTAGTTTTTTATTTGAGGTTGAGAGACCGTGATCATCTCATTTTGAGACGCACCTTTTTTGGTTATATCATTCATCTTGAGTACCAAAACATTAATACTCAGAAGTATGATTATCAACAGAAATAACTTTTTCAAATCCATGAAACCTCCGAACGAAGTAGCGTGTGCCACATAAATTTGTTCAAGTTTTTTAGAAGATTCATATAATGAGAAAGATATTTCTTTGAAGTGAAATGTCAAACGTTCCGTCTTATTTATTTAATCTCAGATCGATGTTCCTCAATCATCATTCGTCATTACATTCCCAAACGGGGGTTTGGGAACGAGTCATACTTCCATCATGGAGTTGTCTATGACGACTCTGTTATAGTAACTCAACATTCTGACTTGTCTCGTTGTAATGAAATGAAAACGGATGTTGAGTACGCAAGATCAGCCTTCTCCACCTACAACAGGATACGCCTTGACAGATTGGAATCTTGCGTTACTTCTTGGTTTATAGCCCCCTCCTATTTCTCTTTTACCGTAACTTCATCACCTTCCTTATGACATTCTCATTTTTACTTTCTACCCTTATAAGATAGATCCCATTACTCATCTCATGTCCAGTTTCATCTTTACCATCCCATTCAGCACAAAATCCTAAACCCGAATCACTAAATCCTAATGTCCTCAGCAATTGCCCTTTAAGATTATAAATTCCAACATGATTAATCTGTCCCTGTCGTGCATTATAAGAAATAGTTGTAGAATTGATAAATGGATTTGGAAATATGTCAATATTGTATTCAAATAGATAATTTTCATCCACAGAATATATTGTTTTGAAATACAGAATAAGTCCCGGATTGCCAATCCAAGGATATGATCCTTGATAAAAGTCTATATAATCCCAAAGTGAGTCCCAATCAGTATCAATAGTAAAACGGATTCGGTACTGGGTTTTATTTCTGTTATTATCATAATCATTTTGAACACAGGAAGTAATATCTAAATAACGATGACCTTCTTCACAACTATCGCTTATTATTCCTATGTTACTACATAAAGTGCCGGAATCACTTATATCTCCTGCCGTCCAATCTCCAGGATCAATATAATCACCATAATCTATATGATCCATTATGCAATACATCGTATTCTCACCCAAAACATCCCAGATCGGAAATTGTCCATAAATACTATTACCAAATGAATTTACCTGGTATAATCTGATATAGGCACTGTCAAGGGTATATCCTTGCGGGATGTTCGGCAACTCAAAACTGATAAAACTTCTCTCAGTTGAATTTGGATCCGATGGTGGTGGTGTTACTAACGCCTCACCGGTATCACCTGCAATGAGAGTATAATCATTAAAGCTTATACTTTGATTTGCCTGGCTCAATATTAAAGTCCCTGTCAAAGAACCGATTGCATAAACACTGTCTATAAGAGTATCTGCAGTCAACTGTATAGTCCCAGCTAATAATAGCGAAATAAGTAACATTATAATTCTTTTTCTCATACGCACCCCCATGGTGTGTTGTTTTTATTTAAAAATTACCGTATCTTCATCACCTTCCTTATGACATTCACATCTTTGCCCTCTATCCTGATAAGATAGATACCATTACTCATATCATAACCAGATTTATCTCTGCCATCCCACTCTGCACTAAATCCTAAATCAGAAACACTAAATCCTAATGTCCTCAGCAATTGCCCTTTAAGATTATAAACTCCAATTTCTCTTACCTGTCCCTGTCGTGCAGTAAAAGAAATAGTTGTAGAATTGATAAAAGGATTGGGGTAGGCAGAAATGTTGTAAATTTCTTCGTTAATATCATCATCTATGGAAGAAATTGATTTATAGAACAACATTATCATAGGGTCATGTTCAAAATCGTCAAAACTTGTTAAAAATCCCAAAGCGTCAGTCAAACTATCCCAGTCGGTATCTACTTCAAAGCGAATCCTATATTGGGTTTGATATCTGTCATTGTTATAATCATCCAACAAATACTGCGTTATGTCTAAATAGCGATAACCATCATCTCCATTGTCACTGATACAACCTATATCAGATTGCAGGGTTCCCGGATCACCGGCATCACCAATTGTCCAATCGGAAATATCAAGCATATCTCCATAATCTATATGATCCATGATACAGGGAAGTTCCTCTCCGTAAAAGAGGGGATACGGTTCTTGGATTCCAAAAATATTCCCGTCACCAACGCTATAAAACTGATATAATCTTATATAAACTGAATCTAATTCATATCCAACAGGGAGTTGGGGTAGTTCAAAGCTTACATAAGATCTTATGATTGAATTCGGATCAGAAGCAACTAATGATTCTCCAGAATCTCCTACTCCCATATCATACATCCAGTTATTAACATAGCATATCTGGTCATTTTGACTGAAAATAATATCTCCATCTAATTCAGGTGTAGCATATACACTGTCTATAAGAGTCTCTGCAGTCAACTGTATAGTCCCAGCTAATAATAGCGAAATAAGTAACATTGTAATTCTTTTTCTCATACGCACCCCCACGGTGTGTTTTTTTTATTTATAAGTTATTGTGAGTTAATTACCTTCGTTACGATATTCACATCCTTACTTTCTATCCTGATATGATAGATACTGTTACTCATCTCAAGTCCAAATTCATGTTCTTATTTCCACTCCATAAAAAAAACAGATACATAAAATGTGTTTGTGAACTAATTTCAATAATCCTCATTACTTACTCTCAAAAATTGTGTATTGCGACATCATTAACTATCAAAATTATATAAAAAAATAGTTGTATTTTTGATAAAATAATTATTCTGATTATAGTAAAAATTACTGCCAAATTTATCAAGTGTTGGTGAAAGATTTTCTATAATACTATTTGCAGCTAATTGTATTGGACCACGGCATAGTATTAAAGCCATTATATTTACATTCTTCCTTTTGCTTATACATCCTTTCATGATTGATGCTGTTTTTATAATAAAAATTTTAGGTTGTCAAATAAATTACATTTTTTTTCAAATTCCTTTCAATATCGGTCATTAATTAACCCTTGCTTTTATATTTGAGACATGTCGTTGATCGGGTCTTAAGTGAATGTACACATGTAACAATACAATTTAATATAGTATTTTGCACGATACTTCTTCCTATAAACCGGACTACGCCTTGGTAAATCGGAATCTTGCGTTACTTTTTAATGTCGCTTTTAAACTCAATTTAGGAGTGTGGTAATCTTAAAAAGACCTCGATTGTGAAAAAATGGACAAAAAAAATAGTACATCATTTAAAGCGATTGAGGCTTTATGAA
>CAYUTH010000148.1:0-2096 GCA_964447485.1 uncultured Candidatus Cloacimonadota bacterium
GAAGCGCCAGATCGCAGCGGTTTTCAGTATTAATAAAATACGTTGTCGCATCATAATGAAGATAATCTCCATTTTTAAGGACCACGTTCGTTGGCTGGAATGCGCCATTCTCCTTTGAAATTGCAATAAAGTTAGCATTAAAAACAAGCGGGATTGAATCAAAGAGTGTAGAAATTCCATAGGTGTATTCCTTTGCAAGGGTGAGTATTTTGGTGCTGTCTGTGGTAACCAATCCGCCAATTGTTGTTCCATAATCCAGGGATTCGTAGGTAATATTTCTTGTGCTTTCGTGCGGAATGAGTATTGATGAAAAGATTGTATTTGAGCCAGAGGTGGAAGCTTTTGTTACTGTATGAGTTGCTGGCACATTATATGTTCCGTCATCATGAAAGTCATTATAGGAAGAAAAACTTACAGGATTTATTGAATTGATATAGCAATCGAGAGAAATATTATTTTGAGTATATTGAGAACCAATCGTGGCGCGGTTGTCAGAGTCATCTGTTAAAAAGGTGAATTGACCACCTGTAGATCCACCTCCATTACCATGAAGAAGCCACTCATAGGTTTTTGTGCTGGAAGAAGTGATAAAATCTGTGATGATGAAAATCTCATTATTAAAAAAAGTCGCACATCGCGTGAAATCGACATTCTGGTAACTCGTCTGCACTTCTGCATAGTCGAGAAACCGGGTATCGTAATAATTTTGAATATATGCATCTTCACCATTTGCAGTATACGTCCCTGCAGATGAAGGACCGCTCCCGTTGACGAGTATCAAATTATGATTATCAGCATGCTTAACCTTATCGTGTTCACCCCAGCTGATATAACCGGAATCCAAAGCCAGATATTCTCCCAGTGCGTAGATAATGAAGCTCATATTGTCGGGATGCTCGTGTGAGCGCCCTCCTGTTCTCGCAACACCATGTTCCCCTACCAGGCACATATAAGTGGCATCATTATCCCAATCATTTCTGAAAACCGCCTGCCCTGCTTCCGGCACAAATACACTCGTGTAGCTTGGTTCTGTTATGCCCTGGTAAGCGTCATCATACAGACAGATCATTTCTACATCGATGTTTGAGGAAGATGCCCATGTATTGTACGGTCGATCGCTGTGAATATAATCCCATGCCAGCACATCATTTTCATAATAGGATGCAAATGCAGCGCTGTAATAATATGAGTTCAGAAAACAATCATCAATGGGAGGTCGCGAACCGTCCGGCATGCGAATCTTTATTCCCCACTCCGTATCCTTCTGGAAGTTATACTGCTGCAGCGGAGGTGAATACGTGGTACTGCCAAAAGTTTGGGGAATGCCATCGGTAAAGTTCTCATAAGAAAATGCAAAAGGTATGAAGTTCACCGCGCTAAAACCAAGATAATGATGTCCTTCCGCCCAACCGCCATCCTGGTCAATAAGATAATTGCCAAACTGTCTGTAGAGCTTAGTCACTGCATATTCGATCCAGGTTGAGGGCTTCTGGTGGTTGCTTCCGCTAGTTTCCGTATTAAGGACAATCGCAGCCATACCTACTGCAGAAGCAAGCTTCACACCATAATTCGTTTCTTCTCCATGTCCCAGCACCCATGCATAATGCAGGAGACCAAGATCATCATCGATCACCGCTTCATATAATGCTCCGGTTACCCACTGAATTCTATCTCGGACCTGCTGTTCATCTCCGCCAAAATCATAATTATTTCCTTTAAGAAAATCATACGCAATGCAAATCATTGAGATAATTTCGGAATCCCAGATAATGTTGCCGTATTCTTCTGAAATACTATTTGATTCCTCGCGATTTGCCACAAGCAGGTATTCCTTTGCTTTATCCCCGTAAAATGAATCTCCATCTATAAAAAATCTGAATGCTGCGCAACGTGCAATGCGCGCTTTCTGCTTCTCCCATGTATAAGACGAATAATTCAGGTCGGAAGCAGCACAAATATTTGCATACCAAGTACTGTATGGATCGCGGAGCACTCTATCCCGAACCTCTTGCACAAGAACCTGGCTGGAATCCACAAGTGTGCGGGGCCAGTAGGTTTTCTCCGGCATCCAGCTTCCCTGGGCTGACAGGAAATGA
>CAYUTH010000148.1:2196-6059 GCA_964447485.1 uncultured Candidatus Cloacimonadota bacterium
ACTTCAATGTTGATAATTCCGAATCCTCCTGCAGAAATTACAAGATCCTGCACATATATTCTGCTGATGAAATCCTTCTTTATAAAGAAATTTTGTATTACTTTTGTGAGTTTTTTTGAAAATTTCGTGCGAGAAAAGAGGGAGAGAATGAGCCAACACGCAAGCGCAATGATCACAATGTTGATTAAAACTGAGAGTGTCGGCATTTTATCAAGGTGAATGATAGGTTGAAAAACCTTATGAACAAGCTGGGAAGGGTGCATGGAATTCACAAAAGTAGCGATCAATGTGACAAAACCTGCATGCCCGATGATCATGAGTATTGTTGCTATTTTCCGCCGCTGCTGACTTTTTACGATCAGTTCGGATTCTTTGGTCGTGAAACCCGTACTTGTAAAGCAGGAAAGCGCTTGGAATTTCGCAACTGTCCAATCCAGTCCCGTGAGTTCGAATGCAACTGCACCTATACGAACCACAGTAATAGAAATAATCACAACGATGACAAATAATATTAAGTTCATAGTGTCCTTCTTATAAGTAGCGTTTTAATTTATAAGTAAGATCTTTGCTGAGTATGAGATGAAATTTGTTATACAGATCGGGATAAGTCTCTTTCAGCCGTTTTAATTTGGAATGCTTCCACACAATAATACGCAAGTCAGTTTCTGCGATCACATCAGCAGATGGTTTTTCATCCATAAGATACTGCATCTCTGCAACAAAATACCCTCTTGTCAGCTGGGCAACTACTTTGTCATTTTTCTTCACAACCGCAGTACCGTCAATGATCTGAATTACAGCATCTATCTGCACATTATCATGGCATACAAATTGACCTTTATGGAGTCTTTTCTCTTCACCCATTTTCCAGAATATCATAAACTCACGGGTCTTCATCGCAATGAATATCTTTTTATAGAGATCAAGGATCCCTGCATCGATGTGTACTTCCTTCTTTTCTAGAAGGATGCGGATTACCTGTACAAGGTTGATCAATGCGAAAAGCGACATCCAGAAAACGATCACATAATCCTGGAGGATGATACCGCGTGCTATCATGCAAAGTCCTGCAACAATAAGCACCAGTCGCAGCCAGAATATTTCTTTGATGAGAAAGCCGATGGCTGTGCCAATATAGTAAACATTTTGTAAAATTACTGTTGTCGTGAGCGGAAATTGCATACTTACCTCACAATGAGCATTTTTGTAGTAGTGCTAAAATCATTATCATTTATTCTCATGAAATAAATTCCTGAAGACATATCATTTGAGAAATGAAGGGTGAACTCATTTTTACCCGCATGAGCGAGAAGGTGTTGATGCATGATCTTCCTGCCTTTGATATCATATACTGCGCTTGAAATTTCCTTCGCACTTTTCGAATAATATGCAACGTTTACAAATTCTTTGGCAGGATAAGGATATATTTCTTTGATGAAAAGTGCATTTTCCTGTTCAAGTATTGGTGCATCCGCACTGACATAACCAAAGAGTTCATCCGTCGTAAAAGACGTCGGTGCAATCTGATATGCCGGCACACTGCCTGTTCTTGCCGACCATAATATCTTGCCGGTCGATGGAATATATTGAATCGCCTGAATATTCGTTGTGATTCCTGCTGCACCGGAAAGTAAATTCCAACTTCTTATTGGATTGATCTGAGTGCTTATAAGAAGTGAATCCGCAATGTGATCATACCTATAGCAATAAACAGGTGAATATAATTTACGGAAATGATTTGTTGCTGCTAAATTATCACCGCTTATCATCGTATTATCCGACTTCGTGCGTACTGCGACTCCCTTCATATTATTGCATTCTATGACCAGTGAGAAGCTGTCTTTTTCTGTGGATGCGATCACATTCATAATTGAGCCGGTTCGCTGGACATCGTCACTGACGGCTTTTACCACATCCATTGGATTGCATTGCCCGTTGTTGTCATAATCAGATGCTTCGATGCCGTTCCTTATTGAGAGAAAAATGGGATTGAACGTATCTGTAGGTTCGTACGAATCGATATTTCCCACATTTAAAAAAGAACCCACTCCTGCTTCGTTTATCGCTGAAAGACATCCGAATAATCCTGCAAAGGTAAATGAAATCCAATTTTGCTCATCCGTTTCACTTGGGAAGGAAACAAGTATTAATTGATTATCCAGCAGTGATGTGTGAGGAGTCCAATCCAGAAATCGGGTGATGATGCTCTCACCGCTCAACTCAGGAGAATTATCAGTACTTGTACCCCAGCTTGCAAGTGATGAACATAGATCATTTCCACCTAATAATCCTTTATCATCGGCGTAATCAATAAGTGAGTTGCTCATCATAAGATCGGTGACGTCGATGTCCCGCCCCAGAACATTACTGTATAATAATTGACCGCCTGCGACCATTCCATCAAGTACTCCCATTCCCTCAGTAATATATCTATCATCGACAACAAAACTTGTTTCAAAAACACTTCGAGTTGCATTGTAAATGGATACATTATTTCCGAAGAGATATGCCAGGAAATAGGTAGTGAAAACATCAACAATCTCATCACACAGCAAATAGCCATGGGCATAACCGCGTTCATAATGCGTTCCCCACACCCGCACGATCTTCTTATTATCCTTGAACTCAATATATCCTTGGGGATTCTGAGCATACAACAATGAGGAAAACAACACAAATATTACCACAGCAAACAAAACAAATTTTTTCATTTAATTTCCTTTAACCGCTCATCATTCGGAACTGCTTTTTCCAATTTCATTTTCAGTTGTTCATACTCATTTTGCATATTATTTAGCTTTAGTAACCTCAGATGCAGGAACTGCACATCAAGATCAGTAATCTCCTGTTCAGGATCTTCAATATCCTTGCCTTTGTAGGAAAATCCCGTTTCCAATGTGGCAAGTGCATCAGTATATTTTCCCATTGCTTCCTGCACTTCTGCAAGCATGACATAGGCATCGAAATGCTCAACGCGGGTTTTAATCGCATTTTGGAGTGCGACTTCAGCTTTGACTAGCTCATTAGATTTAAAGTATGCTTCTCCCTTATGACGCCAAGGGCATGACCAGTCAGGAAACTCCTCATTTAAATCTTCATACACTTCTATGCATTCATCATACTTGCCGATTCCAAGTAAAAGATTTGCATATTGAAACTTAATATTCGAAGCCAGCGAATCGATCCGCACTTCAAACTGCCCCAGCATTCTTTCCATCTCAAGCATATACAGGTAGGAAAGCATCAATCGAGCATTATTATCTTCTGCATTCTCCGCTAACTGGCTGGAGTAACTTTCATATGCTTTTTCAAAAGTAGAAAATGACGGGTTTGCATAATAGACCTGAAAAGGATTGGGTTCTTGAGGTGTTTCTGCAAAACAGAGAATAATTTGAAGACTGATTACAAGTGTGAGCATGAATATTTTTTTCATTCGGACCTCTTTAATAAATATCAATATAATGTATGGAAATAAATAAATTAAGCTAATTTAAGTCAAAGATTTTGAAAATGTCACAGGTTGTATGAATACAAAAGAACAAAAATATGGAGTGAAACAACCGCGTTGTTTCATGTGAGATTTACACGAGTCCTCGACCTCTGAATGTTCGCTTCATCGGACTTCCGAGTGTTGAAGGTGTGAGTTTGTTCGAAACATTTGGAGATCACGACAAAATTCGGGACAATCAGAAGTTTCTGCTTTATATTCAAGATATCTTTAGGATAATCATTCTTTTTGTTTCGTGCTATTTCGCGTTAATTCAAAAGAACAAAAATATGAAGTGAAAAAAATGCGATGTTTCAAGTAAGATTTACACGAGTCCTCGACCTCTGAATGTTCGCTTCATCGGACTTCCGAGTGT
>CAYUTH010000149.1:0-6054 GCA_964447485.1 uncultured Candidatus Cloacimonadota bacterium
TTCAGCGCGGAACATTTCGGACAAGATCAAGCTGTATAAAAAATATAATGAAGAGCAGAAGGATATTGAATCCCATTATAAGATGATAGGCATCTCTCCGGAATTTGAACGGGTAAGAACGCTTATTGATAAAGTCAGTAAAACAGACAGCAAAATTCTCATCCGCGGAGAAAGCGGCACAGGGAAAGAGCTTGTAGCATACGCGATACATAATAAGAGCGACAGAAAAAATGGTCCTTTTGTGAAATTCAATTCTGCTGCGATCCCGAATGAGCTTGTTGAGAGTGAACTTTTTGGTCATGAAAAAGGTGCATTTACAGGGGCTGAAGATAAGAAACTCGGTAAACTTGAAGTCGCACACGAAGGCACACTTTTTCTCGATGAGATCGGTGATATGAATCTCAATGCTCAGGCAAAGATGCTGCGCGTTATCCAAGAAGGAAAATTCGAAAGGGTCGGCTCAAACAATGTCATAGATATCGATGTGCGCATTCTTGCTGCGACCAATAAAAACCTGGAAAAGATGGTTCAGGATGGCACATTCCGCGAGGATCTCTTTTATCGTCTCAATGTGATTCCCATCGTCATTCCACCATTGCGGGAACGAATTTCCGATATACCTGTTCTGCTGGAGTACTACCTTGATTATTATGCAGGCGAATTAAAAGTACATCCTAAGAGATTTTCTTCACAGTCGATGCGGCTCTTGCAGAGTTATTCATTCCCCGGCAATATTCGGGAGTTAAAAAATCTCATCGAGAGATTGTATATTATTTCTTCAGAAAAAATTATCCCTGAAGATGAGGTCGCTCCGCAGATAAAAATGCTTCCTACAAAGAGAAAAGAGGAAGCACATTTGTTCGAAATTTCTAATTTTACAGAAGCAAAAAAACAGTTTGAAATAGATTATTTGAAAGAACAGCTTGACAAATATAATTGGAATATAAGTCTTACGGCTGAAAGTATCGGTCTTCAGCAATCAAATCTTTCACGAAAGATGAAGGAGCTCGGGATCGATAAACATTAGAGGCTATGTAGGACTATGTATGAATTTTGAGATTTTAAAGCTTATCATTCTTTCAGTTGCCGGTTATTTGATCGGCTCGCTCTCCTTCAGTGTGATCATTACCAAGGTTGTTACCGGGAGAGATATCCGCAATATCGATTTTAAAAATGCCGGCGCATATAATGTATTCAAAAATGTCGGCAGGGGCTGGGGATGTGTCGTTGCAGTGCTGGACGGCTTAAAAGGGCTATTTCTCATATGCATTGGATTTCTTCTGAAAATGCAGACTTCTCATATAATCATCGCTGCTTCTTTCGTGATCATCGGGCACTGTTTCCCTGTGTATAATCATTTTTACGGCGGGCGCGGTGGCGCTCCCATTATCGGAGTTCTCGTTCCTTTTCTACCCCTCGAACTCGCAGTTTGGTTCGTCCCTGCAATACTCATCGGACTGCTCATTAAGCGGCTTGGTTTTTTCCCTGTATTCTGGCTGTTTTTTGTTTTGTTGACCATGCTTATCTTTAATTGGTCGCACCTGAGTCAGGATACGGTACACGCCCTGCTCTATGTGATGCTCCTCACAGGTGTGCTCAATACGATCATTATCCTCTCACGCAGGGATGCACGGGTAGTAAAAGAATAGTATCATGCGCACCATTCACCTTCGATGCTACGAAGAGCTGAATGAATTTCTTCCAATAGAAAAAAGAAAAGTAGAATTCCCCCATTCAATCGCAGTACAAACTTCCGTAAAAGATCTAATTGAATCCTTCAACATTCCCCACACACAAGTTCAGATGATAATGGTAAACGGAGAGCAACAGGATTTCTCTTATATTGTTCATGATAATGACAGGATCAGCGTCTATCCTTTTTTTCACAATTTGGACATTACGTCCGTAAGTAAAATACATCATCAGCTTCCGGACAAGATGCAATTTCTGGTCGATCAACACCTTGGTTCACTTGCCCGTTATCTGAGAATGCTCGGCATCGATTCTGCATATAATGAGGATCTGTCAGGTCATGAGCTTGTGGACAAAGCAAATCTTGAAGATCGGATCCTTATCACAAAGGATCACTCTATTTTGAAATGGAATGCGTTGAAGTTCGGGTATTTTGTCTATGCTGATGACCTCGACTCTCAACTCGAAGAATTGGTACTTCAGTTCAATTTAAGAGATCATATTTCACTTTTTTCACGATGCCTTGAATGCAACACACTCCTCCACCCAATTGAAAAAGAACAGATCGGGCATCGGCTTCCTCCAAAAGTACGGGAAGGACATGATTCATTCTCTATTTGTAAGCACTGTGACAAGATTTATTGGAAGGGCACGCATTATCAAAGAATGCAACAAAAGATCGAAGATATCCTACAAATTAACAATGAATAAAAGAATGAACCACGAAAAGCACGAAAGGCACAAAAAAAATTTGTATAATGAATTACCCATGAAAATCTATAAGAAATATAGCAATGATTATAAATCTATAATAAAGATAAGTTACTATTCCTTTTCGCGTTTTTCGTGATTTTCTTGGTAAGAATTATTTGGAGGAATAATGCAAGATGCAAGTAATTTGAATATCGGAGTAGTATTAAGCGGCTCCGGCTGGAAGGACGGCTCGGAAATACATGAGGCGGTGTTGACGCTTCTACATCTGGATAGAGCTCATGCCGGCATCCTCATGATGGCACCGGACAAGCAGCAGATGGATGTGATAGATCATCTGGATAATAAGCCGGTTCCCGGAGAAAGGAGAAACACTCTTATCGAGTCTGCACGAATTGCCCGTGGAGACATCAGCCCGATCAAAAATATCAGCGCAGGTGACCTGGATGGTATTATACTTCCGGGTGGTTCGGGTGCCATGAAAAATCTCTGCAATTTCGCAGTAAAGGGACTGGAAATGGAAGTTGATCCTCATCTGGATAAGCTTCTTAAATTAATGCGTGCTCAACACAAGCCAATGGGCTTTATCTGTATCGCGCCTATGATTGCAGCAAAGGTTTTTGGCTCTGAACATCCGAAAATCACTATCGGGAATAACTATGGAACCGCACAAAAGATCGAAGCTTTCGGGGCAAAGCATGTGAATTGTCCGGTGGATGAGATTGTTGTAGATGAAGCAACCAAAATTGTCACTACTCCAGCATATATGATCGGTCCGAGTATTTCAAATATTTCCATAGGAATAGAAAAGCTGGTTCAAAAAGTTCTTCAACTTGCAGACAAAAGGAATATATAATATGCAGATCAAGATCAAAAATACTTTGTTTTCCATTATTCAAGATGATATTACCAAACAGGAAACAGAGGCAATTGTGAATGCTGCAAATTCCTCACTCATGGGAGGTGGTGGAGTGGATGGCGCGATCCATCGAGCCGGTGGCATAGAAATTTTGGAAGAATGTAAAAAAATCAGAAAAGAAAAAGGCACACTTCCAGCCGGTAATGCAGCTATTACAACAGCAGGAAATATGTTCACAAAATTTGTCATTCACACTGTGGGTCCGATCTGGAGAGGTGGAAAAAATAAAGAATCCGATGTGCTGAAAAATTGTTACCGGAATGTGCTGACCCTCGCACAACGAGCGAACATCAAAAGCATTTCCTTTCCCTCAATAAGCACCGGCATCTATGGCTATCCAATCGAAAAGGCAAGTAAGATCGCACTGGCAACTGTTATCGAATATGTACAAAGACATTCGTTTTTTGGCGAGATCCGCTTTGTGCTGTTTTCGGAGAAAGATCTTAAAGTGTATGAAGATACGTTAAATAAGTTGGTCCTATAATCCGACCTTATTTTATTAATAAGCTCTTTATTGTACTAACTATTTTTGAAGGAGTTAATTCATCAGGACCGATAACCTTCAATCCCATGAGTTCTGCTCTTTTTATATAATTTGCGTAGTTCTGCTTTTGCTCAAATTCCTTATCCAGATGAAATAGGTAGCTTTTGCATGATAAACCAAATCCCTTATTGAGAGCTGCTGATTTGTAAATGACATTATTTATGATGTTTGACCCCTTTTCCCCCTTAAGGTTCGTTTTTGCTTCAATGATATAAAGACAATTTTCATGGACGAATAGCACATCAAACTCATTATCAACATGACCACCCAGATCAAGCTTATAGTTCAAACCAAGCGAATCATCATCAAATATCTTATCACAGAAATAGTATATATACTCCTCAAACCAGCCACCCCTTATATAGTCTATCACATTCTTCTCAATGTCAGTGATATTCAAATCAAGATCATACAGTAGTTTATCAAGTCCTTTAAATTCACTTACTGGTTTCGTCTTATGTTTTCTATACCACTTTGGATTGTTTCTTATTCTTTCTTTTAAAATTCGCAGTAAGGGTAAATGATGTATCATGAGATCATTTTCAAATAATGAAAAGAACTTCTTCGTTATCTCAATATCAAATCTCACATCAGGCACTTTGTGAATTATGTCTATACCATTTGCACGTAAATACCCATCAAGTGTAAACCGGTATTCAAGTTCGAATTCTCGAAGTTTCACGTCAGGAGATATCTTTCTGTATTTGTTTTTTCCGAGAGGAATATAGAATATTTGTGATTCTTTCTTTCTAAAAATTTCAAATGCACCAATACTCATTAATTTTGTACCACCTGTGAGATTGACAATGAATACATCATCATCAGCGGTTTCAGCGTCAGTGTAATCTTTCAGCTTGTCCTGAAGGTCTATGATCGAATCTTCTTTAGCTATAATATATGATGAGTTATTTTTAACAGAATCTTTGCATGCATTTATGATAGTTTCTCTCTTGTGATCCTCTTCCATCTTTTCTGTGGTAATAAACAGATATTTATCAATCTCTTTCATCTCTTTGATGAATAGAACGTTCGGAACGGTCTGCTTGCTGACAAGGGATACCAAAATCCTGCTCATATCGGATACCTCCTGAAGTTTATATGTTTAAAAACTTGAGTCTTTTGAATTTTACCCTCTTCAATATTTTTATCGGTAGAGCTCCTGTAGGTTGTAGAATATATGGGAATTCTCCCATTAACCCGGCACCATTGTACAAGGGCATAACACATGCCGAAATCACCTTGAATGAGAACATAGTCATTTTTTAAAGTGTTCTCCTGTAGATACGTAATAAATTCTGCCATGAGATGTTCATCCAATTTGCCAACAGGATCAACATTTGACCATTTTCTTTGCAGTACATCAGGGAGATAGATGATGTCCTCGCAATGTAATGAATTCTTTGCTTCCTGAATTTGATCAGGAGCAAGAGTGTGAGAAAAGATTAAAAAGAGTCTTTGCATATGTCCTCCTGCATGAAAAATAAATATGGGATGTATATTGTCAAATAAAACTATCATAAAAACCACATGCAATTGAATTTACACACCCCGATCCGCCGGCTGGCGGACCACCCCTCTTTTTAGAGGGGATTTTTTTCGAGTCTTGCATAGCATGCGAAGCATCCGATGGGTATTAGCACTATCGGGGGAATCCCCTTAAAGACAATCGAAGATTGGCTCTTAATGAGTCTTCGTACCGATTCTCGGCACTACGCCCTCACACAGTCGGGTCAATTCTAATAAAACGCACGACATAGCAGCCTATGGACAGCTGATACCGTCTTAATCCCCTTTAACTAATCGGGTCAATTCTAATGCTCTGACGTATCTGCGGCTGTACAATTCCGACACATTGGTCTTAATCCCCTTTAACTAATCGGGTCAATTCTAATGAGCGAAACAAGCGATGCCCGTGTACTTGCAGAAAAACGTCTTAATCCCCTTTAACTAATCGGGTCAATTCTAATCTATTGATGACGAAATTGCAATGAGCAAGGATAAGGTCTTAATCCCCTTTAACTAATCGGGTCAATTCTAATGCTTTCTTCCATCTCGGTCAACACACTCCCAGCCCTTGAGTCTTAATCCCCTTTAACTAATCGGGTCAATTCTAATGAGCAACGTAAAATCTTGTATAATTGGCGTTGATTTGTCTTAATCCCCTTTAACTAATCGGGTCAATTCTAAT
>CAYUTH010000150.1:0-6023 GCA_964447485.1 uncultured Candidatus Cloacimonadota bacterium
CAAAGAAACTGAGCATATTCGCACTCTCGCAATGCGAGTTGATGGAGTTAAGGATGCCCACGCGATCCGTACACGTGATGCAGGACACGGTATTTTCGTTGATATGCATGTACTTGTTGATGGTGATATTTCTGTTTCGGAAGGGCATAGTATATCTGAAAAAGTACAAGATGAGATAATCAAAAACGGACCGGATGTGCTGGATGTGGTGGTCCATATCGAGCCGTATGAAGATAATAATAAATCATAGTTGCCTAACAAAACAACAAAATTATTATTTAGGTTAGGCAATTAAAACTTGACGTTTTGCCTAACAAATATAGTATTTAACGAAAATGTTAGGCAGGTTTTCTAAATGAGTATTGTGCAAGACATCCTTAGAGAAGAAGAGAAGCGATTGAAAATATTACTCGATAAATATTATATTGAGTTAAAAGGATATCCCAAAGGTTCTTTGTCCCGAAAAAAAAGGGGTAATTCTTTTTATGTCTACCTAGTTTACCGTAACGGAAAGAGAGTTATTTTTCAGTATATCGGGAAGGATGATTCTGACCCAGTGAAAGAAATACTGCAACGAATTAAAAAGAGGAAAGAACTCGAAAACAAAATCAAGAAGGTAGAATCTGACCTGAAAGAAGTCAAAAGGGGATTACGTGGAAACAAATAAAAATTTATTTGATAGAGTTTTAATCGAATTAGATAAAGCCGGAGTTTTGACAGAGATAATGCTTATCGGAAGCTGGGTGCTATTAGTGTATCGAGAATACTTTCATAATACCCCTGATATTCCATTACTCAGAACAACCGATCTTGATTTTCTTGTTCCGAATCCTCCAAAAATTAAGAATACATGTGATGTTTCAAAAATTTTAGATAAATTGGGTTTTGAAATGGTAATGTCAGTTATGGGTGAATTCAGTAAATTTATTCATCCCGAATTAGAAGTGGAGTTTATTATCCCGGAATTTGGAAAAGGAAGAAATACTGGTTATTCAATATCTGCACTCGGTATATCAGCACAGCCTTTGAGATATATGAATATATTTTTTGATTTCAAACTTATCATACAATATAATAATATGTCCCTTTGCGTTCCTGAACCGGCAGCGTTTGTACTTATGAAGTTTCTTATTTCAAAAAAGCGCAAAGATAAAACAAAAATTCAGAAGGATATTTCCACAGCGACGCAATTATCAGATTACTTATTGAAAATTCCAGAACAAATAAAATTATTTCAAGACGTTTATAAGAGCATGCCAAAGGGTTGGAAAAAGAATTTAAAACAAATTCTTCAGATACATTATCCCCATTTATTAAAAATTTTTGAATCTTAGATTTTATTTCGATCCCCTTTGACATAAGCTCCCCAAACACCTATATTATCAAATAAAATTATTAGAGGACAATACTAATGACACAAGAAAAAAAACAAGGGAAATTAACTGTTCATACTGAAAATATATTTCCTATCATCAAAAAATGGCTCTATTCCGAGCATGATATTTTCCTGAGAGAACTCATTGCTAACGCCGTTGATGCAATGAATAAGCGCGAAGCAATGGATCCCGATGTGAAAAAGGATGAGCTCCAGGTTGAAGTAAAGATCAATAAAAGGAAAAAAGCACTCGAGATCATCGACAACGGAATCGGCATGACACAGCAGGAAATCAAGAAATATATCAACCAGATCGCCTTTTCCGGCGCAGAAGGATTTGTAGAAAAATACAAGGACAGGCAGGGAAAACTCATCGGGCAATTCGGATTGGGATTTTACTCATCCTTTATGGTTGCGAAGAAAGTTACTATAGATTCCCTCTCATTTAAAAAAGATGCAGAACCCGCATACTGGGAATGTGAAGGCAGTACTGATTTCCAGCTCGATGTCGGAAAAAGAAAAGAGCCCGGCACGACCATCACAATCTATCTTAATAAAGAAAATGAGGATTATCTCGAAGGCTTAAAAGTTAAAGAACTGATCGAGAAATACTGCAACTTCATGCCCTTTCCTATCATTTTTGATCAGAAAGTAGTAAACATCCAAAAAGCACTCTGGCATAAGAAACCAAAAGACATCGAAGAGAGCGAATACAAAGAATTCTATAAAGAGCTTTTTCATCAATACGAGGATCCGCTTTTCTGGATACATCTCAACGTAGACTTTCCTTTCAAGCTCGAAGGAATACTCTACTTCCCCAAAATTAATCAGTTCGATCTAGATTTGAACAGGGGTAAAATAAAACTCTTTTGCCACGATGTTTTTGTTGCAGATGACCTGAAAGGCGTTGTCCCGGAATTTCTGCTTTTACTTCGTGGTGGCATGGACATTCCCGATATACCACTAAATGTGTCCCGAAGTTTTTTACAGGAAGATAAGCAGGTTAAAAAAATATCCCAGTACATCATAAAGAAGGTGGCTGACAGCCTCAAAGATATTTTCAAAGAGGACAGAAAGCGCTATGAGAGCTTGTGGCATGACATCAACCACTTCATCAAATACGGAATGCTGACTGAGGAAAAATTCTATGAAGTCCTCAAAGACCAGCTCATTTTCAAAACCACAAAAGGTGACTTTGTTACTGTGGATGAGTATCTTCTAAGAAATCCGCAGGAAGGCAAGCAGAAGAAAATTTACTATGCACCAAGCGAGGACCTTCAGGTTACTTATTTGAATATGATGAAAGAGCAGGGCATAGAAGTGATCTTCGCTCCAACTGTGCTGGACGGTCATGTTTTCCAGAAAATAGAAACGGATAAAGGCGATGTATCATTTGTGCGGATCGACTCCGAGATCAATGACAATATGGTGAACAAAGATAAGAAAGAGATCGTTGATCAGGATAATAAGACTCCATCTGATAAGATAAAAACAGTATTTGAAAAAGCGCTGAATAACGATAAGATCACTGTTGAAGTGAAAAGCCTGAAGGTGAAGGATATTCCGGCAATGGTCGTGTTCAATGAGCATATGCGTAGATTTCAGGAGATGAGCCAGTTTGCAAATCCGGAAGGTGCAGACATGCTCGCAAGCCATACACTTGTCGTGAATAGTGAAAATGATACGGTAAAAAAGATACTCATTCTCAATGACAAAGGAAAAACCGAAGAAGTAAAACTGCTTTGCAGCTATATTCACGAACTGGGACTCATCGAGCAGAAACCTCTTACTGGAAAAGAGCTTCAGTCCTTCATAGAAAAATCCAACAAAATTTTGCAAATGATAGAGTAGAAAAATAGAATCCATAATAAATAAGCGGTTGTCATAAGCAGCCGCTTTTGCTTTATGGTTTTGTTGACAAAAAAACAGCTTGATTCAAACTTAATTTCATAATTTAAGTGTATGATAAGGATAACATTTGAATATATTTGATTCTGCCGGTATAAGTTTACGGATGCGCCTTGAGAACACAAAAGAGTTCTATCTTTTTGTGATGCAGGTCTTCCGCAAAACACTTACCTTCCACAGGCAAAAACAAATAGGGTTCATCGTACTGCTGCGCCAGATCATGTTCACCGGCTACGAAGCGCTTCCCCTCATCATTTTTATCGCTCTGAGCATAGGGGGACTCATCATTCTGGAGGGAAACTATATACTCGGCGGTTTCGGGCAGAGCCAGCTTGTATATGTGATTCTCGTCACTGTCGTTATTCGAGAACTGAGCATCATCATTACTGCGCTTATTGTTATTGCCAGATCAGGAACAGCGATTTCCACCGAACTTGGCAACATGATCGTCAATAACGAGATAAACCTTCTTCAGTCAATTGGTATTTCACCAATTTCTTATCTCGTTGTATCGCGTTTTATCGGCGTGGTTGTCGCAGTGTTTCTGCTGACCATTTACTTCAACCTTGCTGCAGTAATCGGGGGATGGCTTTTCTCAACGATCTTTTATCCAATGAATTTTGGCTATTTCCTAAGCCAGTTCCTCTACGAGCTCTCCTTCGCTGATATCATCATTTTTGTGATCAAATCAATAGTATTCGGCACTGCTATTGCACTCATATCCTGCTATCAGGGCTTGAAGGTTTCGGTTGCTTCAACAGAAGTACCTCAGCGCACCATAAAAGCAGCGGTTTCCTCCGTAATTGCTGTAGTTGTGTTTGATATAATAATCACTGTCTTATTTTATATATTATAACATTATGAATGTAGAAATTAAAAACTTGTCTGTTGATATTGATGAAAATATCATTTTAAAGGATATTTCTTTTTCTGTTGCAGAGCATCAATCCTGCATCATTGTCGGCTCGCATGCCTATTATAACGGCCTTTTGCTGAATGTACTCGGTGGATTTTATCATCCTGCTAACGGGACTATATTTATTGCAGGAAAAGATATTTATTCCAAAAAAGAAGACGAAATCGTGGATTTGAGAAAAAAGATATCCTTTGTTTTTCAGGAAGGCGCTTTTCTTTCAAACCTGACTGTTCTTGAAAACCTGCTCTTACCTGTAAAATTTTATGCAAAGAAATTTGTGAAGACAAAAGTCATGAAAGAGATCAAAGATTATTGTGAATATTTTGATGTCCCCCCTGTGCTTGAAAAACGTCCCGCATTTATTTCCTATACATCAAAAAAAATACTATCACTCATACGGGCACTCATTACCCATCCTGAAATCATCATCATAAACAAGCCGCTTTTTAATCTGGATATCAGGAATCAGATCAAAGTAATAAATTTGTTGAAAGATGTAAAAAAACAAGGCATGACCTTTATCATCTCAAGCAATTCCTATGATGTCATCAAATCTATTGCTGATCAGGTCGTGCATATCGAGAAGGGCTCGATCCAGAAAATTATGTATGCCAAAAATAAAGATTTTTTACAAGAAATAAAACAATTAGATATATTATCAGACTTAGTAGGAGTCGAAGATGAAGTTTAAATTTAAACATACAGATAAAATCGTGGGTATATTCTTCTTAGTAGCAGTTGTGGCACTCATTTTTACCCTCGTTGTCGTTGCTGTCTCCAAGCGGATATTTGATAGAAAATATTATTTCACAACCCAGTTTGTTGATGCCATAGGGCTCTCAAATTCTACAAAATTGTATTTCAAGGGCTACGAGATCGGGAAGCTGAAAAAGTACACTCTTAATATTAATAATCAAATCGATGCAGAGCTGGTGGTGTATAAGGAATTCAGAGGCAAGATCGTGGAGAATTCTGCTATTTTTAAAGCAACGAATCCTATAACAGGAAAAAGTACAATGGAATTTCTGCAGGGACCAGACTGGAGCAAGGTGCTTGCAGAAGGGAAGTTCATTCCCTCTCTCGGCTCAGCCGCGGGAAAGCAGTTACTCAAAGAAGGTCTTGTAAAGAAGAGCGGCGATATGATGGAGTCCGTGCTGAAAAACGTGGACCAGCTTTTATATAACCTTACTCAAGATGATAATCCGGAGCAGGGCGCACTTTTCCGAATGGTGTATAATCTTGCAAATATGACAGATAAAATGGATGAGTCATTAGAGAACGTCAATGCGATATTGGCATCATTGCAGAAGGATAATAATCCTGAAGACGGCGCAATGTTCCGTATTCTCAGCAATGTTGCAGACCTCACTGATGATTTTAAAGGCACTGCAGCACAGCTTGATGCAATGCTGGCAAATTACAAAAATCCAGATGATCTCATAGTAAAGTTGATCGACCCCGATAAAGAAAATCTCATATATCCTATGCGGGATATGCTGCTCTCCCTAAATGAAAATCTTGTTTCTATGAACAAAATACTTGAATTTATGTATATGCAGATGCCCGAATTTGCAGATATCCTGGCAAAGAGCAAGGTTTCGCTGCAAACCGCACAAAAAACGCTGGAAGCTCTCAATAACAATCCCTTCCTGCGTGGAGGTATCAAAGAGGAAGCTCCCACCCAGCAAAAAAATACAAAAATCAGATTAATGGATTTAGACCAATGAAAAAAATAATATTATTCTTTGGGCTTCTCGCACTTGTTGCCTGTTCAAGTCTTCCAAAATATGTAGATCTGCAATCCACAAAGGATGCAAACGATGC
>CAYUTH010000151.1:0-6012 GCA_964447485.1 uncultured Candidatus Cloacimonadota bacterium
TGGGTTATTATATTCCTTATACTTTTTATAATGCCTTTATTCCGTACGCATACGAACCGCTTTTCCTCAAAAAGGAATACTTTCTTATCATACCTTTTATCATTGGCATCATGTATTGGTTCAGATTTTCTTCAAAAAATAGCTGGATCAGCCGTTATCCCATTGCGTTTAGTATGGGTATGGTAGGTATGGGTGTTCCAATGTCCATGCACGCACAAGTGCTGGTGCAAATGAGAACAATGATGCTCCCTCTCAATAATATCAATATCATATTGATTTTTGTCGGAACGATCAGCATCCTGTTGTATTTCTTCTTTTCCAAAGCTCATACAGGAGTGTACGGAAAGTTCACTTCCATTGGTATTTGGTTCATGATGGTCGGATTCGGCGCATCCTTCGGCTATACTGTGATGGCTCGTATCTCACTTCTCATTGGACGAGTACAATTCCTTCTTGGTGACTGGCTAGGATTGATAAAGTAAAAATTCTCATTGTATAAAAGCACAAAGATTATGATAGGATGTCATGGCTTTGTGCTTTTTCTTCTTAAATCATGAAAAGAAAAATCATTCAAATCGGATTTCTTATAATACTTCTCGTCGTTATTTATGTACGGATTTCACACGAGAAAAGCGAACCAATTAAAGAAACGCGGTTTGCACTCGGCACTTTTGTAACCATTGATATTCAGGAAAGAAATAGACACAACAGAGAAATTATTGATTCAGCATTTGTGCTTATTCAAACCTTAGAAAAGCAGTTCTCACTCACATATCCTGAGAGTGAAACCAACAAAATAAATATGTGTAAAGATTCAATACACATTTCAGAAAATATGCAGGACTTGCTGCAAATATCAAAACAGACCAGCATAGAATCCGAAGGCGCTTTTGATGTGACAGTAGGGAAGATAATGTACATGTATGATTTTATTGATGAAATCATGCCCTCAACTCGGGAGATAGATTCTGCACTTTTCTTTGTTGGATATGAAAAAATTATTTGTAATGATGGCAATCTCATTAAGGATGATCCGGAAATTTTCATTGATCTTGGAGGAATAGCAAAGGGATTTATCGTTGATAAAGCTACTCAATATTTAAAAGAGAAAGGCGTCAATTATGCAGCAATAAATGCAGGCGGCGACCTTTTTGTAATGCGTAATACCAAAACTGATGTATGGAAGATCGGCATTCAACATCCCCGAAATCAATCAGCATTATTTGGTTCGATCGAAGTCAAAGATAGGGCAGTAGTGACTTCAGGAGATTATGAACAATATTTCATAAAAGAAGGAAAGCGAATTCATCACATCATCGATCCGAAAACTGGACTGCCATCATACAATTCTGTAAGTGTTACTGTTATTGCACAAAACGCTACAATTGCAGATGCATTATGTACTGCACTTTTTGTTATGGGTCCAGAGCTTGGCATCAAACTTGTGGATCGTGAAGTTGATGTCGAAGCGCTTATTATTTTTGAACAAGATGGGGAGCTTTGCTATGTTTTTTCGGATAATTTTGACAAATTTGACTTCACCCTGTTAGACTCAACCGCACTTTTCATAAAGGATTTGCAATGAAATTGAATGATATTCAAAACCAGAAAGACACAAGAAAAATTCCGATCAATAAAGTTGGCGTCAAGGGACTCAAATATCCTGTAGTGCTTCAAGACAGAACAAACGGCACACAGAATTCCGTAGCTGATATCAATATGTATGTTGAACTTCCTCATGATTTCCGCGGCACTCATATGAGCAGATTTGTAGAGATACTTCACCATTACCACCAGGAAACGATCATTGATAATCTTGAAAAACTGCTTCAAGAAATGAAAAAGAAACTCGATGCTGATATCGCATATATTGAAATGGAATTTCCTTACTTCATCAAAAAAGCGGCACCTGTGACAAAAGCTGAGTCTCTTTCATCTTATCAATGCGGCTTCAACGCAAGCCTGGGAAAAAAATTTATTTTTGAAATGTATGCAAAAGTACCGGTTCTTTCTCTATGTCCATGCTCTAAAGAAATCAGCAAGAATGGCGCTCATAATCAGAGAGCATACGTGACAGTGAATATTTTATACAAAGACTTTGTGTGGCTTGAAGAACTAATAGAGGTCATCGAAAAATCTGCAAGCTGCGAGGTGTATTCGCTACTCAAAAGACCGGATGAAAAATATGTCACAGAGAAAAGTTATGATAATCCAAAATTTGTCGAAGACATAGCGCGTGATATAGCAATTGCTCTGAAAAAGGATGTGCGAATAACCAAGTTTACTATCGAAGCTGAAAGCATTGAGTCCATTCATAACCACAATGCTTTTGCTATGATCACAAGCTCGTAAGGATAAAAAGTATGATTAAAAGAGAAAAGATCGTAAAATTTTGCAATGAATATTTGAAAGTCGATAGTTTTACAGATTATTGTTATAACGGGCTGCAGATCGAGGGGAAAGAAGACATTTCAAAAATCGTGACCGGCGTGAGTCTATCAAGGCAGTTTATCGAAAAAGCAATTGACGAAGAAGCTGATATGATAATAGTCCATCATGGTTTATTTAAGAACCAGCTTGGCGACCCTCCTCGAATAATCGGCATTTTTAAAGATAGAATTAAACTTTTGATGCAATATGATATCAACCTCTGCGGCTATCATCTTCCTCTTGATGCGCATCCTGAAATAGGTAATAATATCAGTCTTGCACGACTTCTGAAGCTCACAAATCTCGAGCATCTGATCTCTCCATATTATGATGAGATAGGGTATATTGGAGAAATGAAGGATGAAATGAAATTTATTGATTTTGTCGCATATGTTGATAAAATGCTTCATACTCAATCCTTCATCATTGCAGCTGGTCATGAATGGGTAAAAAAGGTCGGCATCATATCCGGTGGTAGTGCTATTGAATATTCTGAAGCATTCGCACAAGGTGCAGATACATTCATTACTGGAGAAATAAAAGAGAATATCGTGCGTGAAGTTGAAGAAACCGGCATGAATTTTATCAATGCCGGACACTATAATACGGAAAAACTCGGAATACAAAATCTGGGCAAACTTGTCTCCGAGAAGTTCAAAGTCGAGATGAAATTCATTGATATTCCCTGCGAGGTATAATTTTTGATACATTATTGACAGAAAAATTTTGTAATTATAAATATTGATTATTCACATTAAGGAGATACAATGATTGGTGGTCCTTCAAAGAAAAAGGTCATGGAAGAGCTCGAACAGAAGAACAAGCGTATTCGAGAACTCGAAATTATGGAGAGTAAATATCAACAGACGCGTGAGAATCTGCTCCAAATTGCTCGAAACCTGAATCAAAGAATCAGTGAAGTCAAATGCCTTTATAATATAACAAGTCTCGTAGAAAAACCGAATATCACCATTGAAGGTGTTTTAAAGGGAACAATTGAGCAAGTACCAAAAGCATGGCAGTTTCCGGAAATCACATGTGCAAAAGTGACATGGGGTGAAAAGGAATTCCAAACCGAGAATTACCATGCACCGATTTCTTATCTCAAAGCTGAGATTAAAGTTTACGGAGAATCAGTCGCAACTATCGAGGTTGGTTATCTTGAAAAGAAGCCAACGAGTTTTGAAGGTCCCTTTACAAAAGACGAGAGAGAGCTGCTAAACTCTATCGCAAAACAGCTTGGTAGGATCATCGAACAAAAACAAGCTGAACAGGGTTTGATCCGATTGCAGAAAGCAATACAAACCATGCGCCTCGGTGTCACTATTACAGATCAGGATAGAAATATTGTATATACGAATCCTGCTGATGCAAAAATGCATGGATATACTGTTGAGGAATTGATCGGAAAGGACGTACGCGTTTTCTCTCCTAAGGAAAATATTTCTCCTGTAGATGAAATCGATAAATGGAAAGGAATGACACGGGAAAGCGTCAATTTACGCAAAGATGGTTCTTCCTTCCCGGTACGGCTTATCTCTGATGTAGTGAAAGATAACGAAGGTGAAACCGTTGGATTTGTGACGATCTCGGAAGATCTGACTGAACGCATGAGTGCTGAACATGCTAAAAAGGCGTTCGAAACTATGCGACTGGGTGTTACTCTTACAGATACAGACAGAAGAATTATATACACAAATCCCGCAGACGCACTTATGCACGGATACGAAGTTGCCGAGATTCTTGGAAAGGACGTGCGACTTTTTTCTCCGCCCGATCTTCATAAATATACCACAAAAGGTGAAATCACCAAATGGAAAGGTAAAGTACGTGAGAGTATAAATATCCGCAAGGACGGCTCATTATTTGCAGTACGTCTTATTACTGATGTTGTAAAAAATATGCGTGGAGAAACCATTGCTTTTGTCACCATTTCAGAAGATATCTCTGACAGGGTAACGATACACGAGATTGATCCTGAAAATGAGAGTAAGGAAAAGATCGATTTTGGAAAAGCTGGAATCCCCTTAGAAACTTAAAATAATTAATTCTATTTATTTATTGAACCTCTCGCTTGAGAGGTTCTTTTTTTATTCAATAATTTCTAAAAGGGAAGCCTTGTAGTGTAAATTTTCATCACCAGATAACCATTTATCCAGCCCATAATACAACGCCTTTTGCCATGAACCATGCATCGGATTTGGTAAAATTATGAATTTTCGTCCCCATTCTGCATGAAGTGAATCCGTAATATTTTTTCTCTGTTCAATGGATTCATTATAATAATCACCAAGAAAATCTACGCAGTTATCACCTATAAAGAGGATTACAACATAATCTTCACTTACCTTGTCCCGTCTTTGTTGTTTAGTATCATCTGAGCCCCGCATGAGTAGGTGCTCACTATCGGCTTGGGGAAGTTCCAGATCAATTATCTGTTGAAGTGTGATGTCAGTAGAATTATCCCTTCTGTTCGTTACATAGAAAATACTGTAACCTTCTTTATCAAGATACTCTAAAAACTCACCCGCTCCCGGAATGAGTGTTGCGTCTCCAGAAGCGATCCACTCATAAAATTCCTTAGGATATTCTTGCTCTCTTATCACACCTGTTGCATTATATTTTGCGTTGAAAATCACAGTTTCGTCGAGATCGACTATGACTGCACGAGGCTTGGGCCAGTCTTTCATCAGATCCATATGAATTCTATCATATGCCACATTGAATGCCTGATAACAAAGTGCTCTGTATTCCGATGAAGTTTGCTGCCATAACGCAGCAGTAAGACTTTCTTTCTCATTAAAACCTTCATCTGCTGCAATGACATAAAAGGGTAATGAGCATAATATGATGAAAGTTACAATGCTAAATAATAAATATTTTTTCATGAGTTTCCTTATTGTTAAAACCATTTCCGTTTTATAAAAATTATCACACCCACCAATGCAAGCAATACCGATGCCACCATTAATATCATAAATGCATGAGGAGATCGCGCAAAAGGAAGGGCAATATTCATTCCATAAATGCTTGATATGAGCGTGGGAAGCATGAGGATAATTGTTACTGAAGTGAGAAATTTCATCACTTTATTCAGGTTGTTGGAAATCATAGAAGAAAAGGCATCCATGGTGCTTCGTAGAATATTTGCATGGATCGATGTCATTTCAATTGCCTGTTTGTTATCAATGATCATGTCTTCAAGCAGATCGGCGTCTTCTTCAAATTTGGTGAAAATGACCACGCGGGAAAGTTTCTCCATCACAGATTCGTTTGATCTCAATGAAGTGGCAAAATACACCAAACTTTTCTGCAGGTCCAGCAGATCCATAAGCCGTTCATTATTCATTGAGTCTTCGAGCTGGTCTTCAATAGTATTGGACATTTTGTTGATTCTTTTGAGATAGTTTAAATAAACCGTTGCAGTTCGTGACAAGATCTGAAGTATCAGGCGATTTCTCTTCGCAGTGGAAAAATTTTTCACTCTTCCTTTTACGAAACTCTGGAGCACGTCGTCATCTTTTGATGAAACTGTAATGATGCATTTTTCCGTGAGTATTATCCCCAGAGGAAAGGTGATAA
>CAYUTH010000152.1:0-5978 GCA_964447485.1 uncultured Candidatus Cloacimonadota bacterium
TCCTAATATAGAAGTGAGTTGTGTTGATTAATAAAATTAAAAAGCAGATTTTTTTTGAATGGGAGAAGTTAACAACTAAACGGGTCATATCCTACTTGTAACCGATAGATCATCTTCGTGATTCGGAAAAAACACTTTGACTTGATGGTCTGAAATCTGTAATCGGAGTAAAAGTGAAGTGCGGCCTATCCAAAACGAGGTTTACACTATCCAAAGTGAGGTGCAACCTATCCAAAGCGAGGCTTACCCTATCCAAAGCGAGGTGTAGCCTATCCAAAGCGAAGTGTACCCTATCCAAAACGAGGTTTACCCTATCCAAAGTGAGGTGTAGCCTATCCAAAACGAGGCTAACCCTATCCAAAGTGAGATGCAGCCTATCCAAAGCGAAGTGTACCCTATCTAAAACAGGGAAATCGGAGATCAGAACTCGCTGATCGGAGTAAAAAGGCTCGCGCTTGAACCAAAAAGAGTCTCGCAACATTCTCCGAGGGTCACGCTTGAACCAAAAAGAGTCTCGCAACAGTCTTTGAGGGTCACGCTTGAGTATCAGAGGTTCAACGTTAAGTATAAAATACTCGTGCTCGAGCCTCTGAGGTTCGATGTTGATGGTAAAAGGCCCAAAGACAGAGTCAAAGTATTTCCCCTTGACAGTCGGGTAATTGCTAATTATATTCAGGACAACATGACGCATTTTATTATTAAGTGTAACCGTTTTTTGTAAGTATGGCCAGCTAGTTTCTATATATGGGAACGAAGAAATGGGTAGAATGAGGATAGTAATTGCATAATTAATTGGATATATGCAATAATGTGCATAAAATTAGTTGGCCTTAAATTGTTAAAAAAGTAATGAATATTTCAAATAATATAAATATTGACTTTGATTCCATCCCAATAGAAGCCTTTTGGAATTCAAGTGATAAACATGAAAACTTAATGCACAGGATACATGCATATCCTGCGAAATTCCCTGCTTTTATAACCAGCAAGGCAATTGAATATGCCGAAAAAAGGAATTTCCAAGTGAATGTGGTAGCCGATATGTTTTGTGGCTGTGGAACAACTGCGTATGAAGCGACAAAAAACGGTAAAATATTTTGGGGCAGCGACATCAATCCTGTTGCGACTCTCATAGCAAAAACTAAAAGTTGTTTTTTTTCAGATAAAATACTGGATGAATTTTTTAAAAAGATACTTACTGAATTCTATAATTCTCCTATTACAAAAAAGGATCTAGAAGGAATAAACGACAGAATTAAGTATTGGTTTAAGGAAGAACAAATTTCAGATTTATTATGTCTTAAAAACTCAATTTATAGTGCAATACCGACAAAAAGTAAATACTTGAAATTTTTCCTGACGGCTTTTTCCAATATATTGAAACCAACATCAGTCTGGCTCACAAAATCAATAAAGCCACAGGTTGACCCTAATAAAAAGCCTGCCGATGTTATTGGTTCATTTACTGCTCAATATCAAAAAATGAGAAAAGCAAACAACAAGAATGAAATATCCAGATATTCAAAAACAGACATTGAAAATATAAATTTTCTAAAAAAACACATAAAGAAACCTTTTACCGATTTAATAGTGACAAGTCCTCCGTATGTCACCTCATATGAATATGCCGATCTTCACCAATTATCTACTTTATGGCTTGACTATACAGATGATTATAAATCATTAAGAGAAGGTACAATTGGTAGCCTACATCATGACTCAGATTTGAACAAAGACATTAAAAATCTGAATAAAACAGGTGAAGATATAGTGTTTAAACTTTATAACCAAGATAAGAGAAAAGCAAAATCCGCCGCAAAGTATTTTGTGGATATGCAAAAAAGTGCAGAAAAAGCTTATGCAATGCTCAATAATAATGGAATCGCATTATTCGTGATTGGAAATACTGAGTATAAGTCAGTAAAAATTAATAATGCAAAGCATCTATTAGAAAGTATGTTAGATGTTGGATTTAAAAAAATAGAAATTACAAAACGAAAAATATCTGGAAAAATACTCACTCCCTATAGAAATGCAAAAGGCAAGTTTACAACTGACAAAAACAGCCGAAAAGTGTATGCTGAAGAGTTTATTGTCATAGGTAGAAAGCAAAATGGATAAAAAAATATTAAAAATTAGACCTTATGCCAGGTTATTAACCATGCTTGGCGATCAGCTTATAAAAAATGAACAAATTGCTTTGACTGAATTGATCAAAAACTCCTACGATGCTGACGCGGATTGGGTAAAAGTGAGTTTTGAAAATTTTGGAAATAACCTGGAGGTAAATGAGAATTCTAAAATAATAATTGAAGATAATGGAACCGGAATGAATCTGGAAACCATCGAAAAAAGTTGGATGAATCCGGCGACTCCAAATAAACTTGTCGAAAAAGGTGAAATAAAAAGGACAAAAAATAAAAAGAGGATCATTCAAGGTGAAAAAGGGATCGGACGTTTTGCAATTTTGAAACTCGGCAAAAAAATATTAATTACTACAAGACCTGAAGATAGCGTTGTAGAATATGAGATAGATTACGACCTTTCAGCCTATGATAATGATTTTCTTTCTGAAAATAACAAAAAGAAAGAATTATTTATAGATGATCTAAATATCGAAATACGAACTACTGAACCTAAAAAGATAGTCGATAAAAAAATTAAAGTTGAGCATAAAATTTATGATAGAGGCAATTGTGGGACTATAATCGAAATATCAGTTTTAAAGAGTAAATGGAACAGAAAAAAAATTGAGAATATATATAGAGACATTTCGAAATTAGAATCAATATTTGATATAATCATAAATCCAGATAAAGAAAAAGATGATTTCATAGTAGGATTTAATATCAATAAAGAGCGGTTTACCTTTTCTGATGAATATCTTGAAAAATTATACGAATTAATTGAGAATAAAACTGTTTTTAAAATTACAAATGGACAATACGATTCGGAAAATAAAAAGTTTAATTTTTATGAGAATGAAGTACCAAAGTCGTTGGAAATATTTTCTCCAACCTTTAAGCAAAATAAGATTTTTAAAGAACATTTTTGTATTAAGAAATTTAATGAGAAAAAAGGTAAGGAGGAGTGTACTGAAATTTTTCGAGAACCTGAATGTGGTATTTTCTCATTTAACTTCTTTATTTTTGATTTTAGTAAAAAAGCGCCTCTAAAGTATTTGCTAGACTCAGGAGATAGAGACATTATTAAACCACATAGGATATACTTATACAGGGATAAAATAAGGGTCTCTCCATATGGCAATCCTGACGATGATTGGTTGCAGATAGATAAACTTCGAGGAACTGAAAGAGCGAGTTTTTTCTTCAGCAATGATCAGGTTGTTGGATGGATAGGAATTTCCAAATCAGGAAATCCTGAACTGAAAGATAAAACCAATCGAGAAGGCTTAATTGATGAAGGAAATGCCACCCAAGATTTTATTACATTGATACAATCATTCTTATCTTATTACAGGCTGCATCCATTCAAACAATATTTAATTAATTATCAGAAAAATAAAAAAGAACAAGATATCTTTAAAACAGCGGAAATCTTTCGGCAGCTGGATGAAATCAAGACCAATTTTAAAGATAATAAATCAGTTTTAAATGCAGTAAACAATTTATACGAAACTTATGATATAGAACGCAGATATTTAATTAGACGCGTTGAAGCGACTGAGGATTTGGCAAGTGTGGGCTTGTCAGTCGAAACAAGCTCACATGACATGATGTTAATGCTATCAAAAGGATTAGATGGAATTGATAGTCTATTGAAAGATTGTCTTTCTGAAAGTGCGTCTCTTGAGGACATATCTGAAGAGCTTCAAAAATTGAGAGGTATATTTTCTTTTGTTGAATCACAGATGAAAGATATTCAGGTAATGTTCCGATCTACAAAACAAAGAAAAAGAAAAATCCGGGTGGATGATATCCTGCAGAAAGTGATAAATATTTATAAAAATGTATTGAGTCGCTCAAAAATAAAATTGGAAATTGAAAAAACAGGATCCCCTTTAATAGCAACTTGTACGGACGCAGTTCTACTTCAATTATTTATCAACCTTTTTGATAACTCAATCTACTGGCTAACTGATATTAATATTAAAAATAGGAAAATATTCATTAAACAAGATGGCAATGATGGGCAATTAATCTTTGCAGACAATGGCCCAGGAATAAATAGCGACGATATACCCTATGTTTTTGAGCCGTTTTATTCCGGAAAAGAAGAAGGACGAGGACTTGGTTTATATATCGCCAGGCAATTACTGGAAAGAATAGATTATTCAATATGGCTTGCTGATATAAAATCAGAGAAGTTATTACCAGGAGCAAATTTCGTAGTCAGTCTTGTTAAAAACTCGGATCAGTAATGGATATAAAGAAATTGTTTTCAGGTGTTGCTGTCATCATTGATAACAAAATTAATGATGAAGAGAGCGGGGATTTAATCATTAATATTATGAATAAACTAAGGACCTATAACATTCCACTGATTAAATATCTTGATATTCCAGAAAATAAAACTATTAATAGTCTCAAGAATGTAAACTTTGTTTTATTAGATTGGGAATTATTTGATAGCCATCTATCGGGTACTAGAACAGAAATCAAGTATATTAATAGAAATATTGCATTCATTAAAAAACTAAGAAAGACTACTTTCGTCCCCATTTTTATATTTAGTAACCTTTCTAAAGATTCTATCATAAATATTCTTAAAGAGAGAAAATTATATAAAGATAATTATAACAATTGTATTTTCGTGAAAAGAAAAAGTGATTTATTTTCTAAAGACAAAAAAAAGTTTGTATTTTGGTCAGAATTAACTAATTGGTTAAATAGAACACCGTCAATATATGTACTAAAAGAATGGGAAAATTCATTAGATATAGCGAAAACAGATTTGTTTTGGTCTTTCTACGATATTAACCAGGACTGGCCCTCTGTTCTGCAAGAAACATTTACAAAAGACGGTTCTGATGTCAATTATGAACTTGGTAATTTTGTTTTTAAAAACATTATGGCAAGGATAGAACCAATTAAATTTGATGATGAAATTATTAAGAAAGAAGGTTCTGATATTTCCAAAGAAGATATCAGGAAAATACTTGAGGCTGAGAGATTTATTAAAAATGAATCTTTACCGAAAATACCTTTTACTGGTGATTTATACAAAAAAAGCCCAGATGGAAAAAATTATTTACTAAATATTCGTCCAGAGTGTGATATTATTCGGAAAAATAATCCGAGTTTATATTGCATAGAAGGTACTGTTATTGATGAAACCATGATAAACTCAACCAAAGAAGAAAATAAAAATAAAAAGATCACTTTTGACAACGGATTTATTGAAAAAACGAATGAATTGTATTTGCCATTTGTTGACAATGGTAAAATTTTAAAATTTTCCCTTAAAAATATTACGACTAATAAAAAATGGAATGATTTGAAAGAAAAAAGACTTGGTAGATTATTGCCCCCCTATATAACCAGAGTACAACAGCGATATTCATTTTATTTGCAAAGACAAGGCTTGCCAGCAATTCCAGAAAAAGCAATATTTGGATACAAATAATATCTAATCATATATATTGATTTAAATTATGTCCCACGAATACCCACCACTGTTTGCCCGCTTTTATGATGTGATCTATCACCACGCCCGGGACGGCGTGGACAATGCCTTTTACCTAAATAGAATTCGGGAAACCACGGGGAAAGTGCTGGAGATCGGCGTCGGTACCGGGCGCTTCTTTATCGATGCGCTGAACTCCGGCGCAGATATGACGGGCATTGATATCAGCCCGGCCATGCTTGATATCCTGAAAACCAAGCTGCCCCCAAAACAGCAGTTCCGGGTCAGCCGGCAAAATATTGTTGACTTCCATTTCGATGAGCGCTTCGATCTGGCAGTCGCGCCCTTCCGGGTCATGATGCATCTACTGGAGATACCGGAACAGATCGCGG
>CAYUTH010000153.1:0-5894 GCA_964447485.1 uncultured Candidatus Cloacimonadota bacterium
ATTGGAATTCACCCGGATTAACCGACCTGAACGGAGATGGAACAATCGACCTTATTTACGGCATTGCACAAGGTCCGCTGCATTATTATGAAAACAACGGAACGCCGACAGTACCTTCATGGCTGGAGAATACCACTCTTTTCGGCGGAGTGCTCGATGTGGGCGGCGCAAGTAATCCCTTTTTCTATGATTTTGATGGAGACGGAGATTTTGACATGGTAAGCGGAAGCCAGCTTGGAGATATCAAATATTTTGAAAATGTTGGCACAGCGTATGCACCTGCCTGGGAAGAGGACAATGCCTATTTTGCAAGCATAGACCATTCTATTTATTCCGCGATCACACTTGGAGATGTGTATAATAACGGGCTTGCGGATGCAATTGTAGGCGATCTGAGCGGACACTTCTACTTCCATCGAAATACGGGCTTTAATTATGTCTTTGAAAGCGATGTGCTCTCCTTTGTCAATTTGGGAGGATGGTCAGCTCCGCGCCTTGTTGATATGGATGATGACAATGACCTGGATATAGTTGCAGGAAATGAAGGAGGAAATTTATTCTATTTTGAAAACCAGGGCTCAACATCTGTGCCGGATTGGGTACAAATTGCCGGCTATTTCGGCAGTATCGATGTGGGTTCAGATTGTGTGCCGACTGTAGGCGATCTCAGTATGAATAGCAGGTTGGATATTGTAACCGGTGATATAAGCGGAGAAGTGCAATTCTTTGAAAATATTGAGGGCAACTGGACAGAGAATCCTTATTTCGTTTCGGGAATTTCCGGAGGTCAAAATACGACTCCTGCACTTGTCGATCTTGATGGTGATGGTGATCTTGATCTGGCACTTGGAAATTACGGAGGTAATTTTAATTATTATGAAAATCAACATATAATTGTGAGCGCTGATCCTGAAGTACAACAGACTAACTCATACAAGCTCAGCAATTTTCCAAATCCCTTTAGAAACATGACAGCAATACGATATTTCACCACAGAGAGCACAGAGGACACAGAGATTAGGATGTACAACGGCAAAGGTCAACTGATTCGTATTCTCCCTGTCACCTCTTCGCCTTCTCGCCCCGTCGAAGTAATTTGGAATGGCGACGATGAAGCAGGAAAAGAAGTGAAACCGGGTATTTATTTCTATAAATTAAGCATAAATGGGAAAACTGAAGCTATGGAAAAATGTTTGTTGGTAAGATGAGAACCATTCAAAAGACATTATTGATTGCTTTTCTCTTTATACTTCTGTCTGGATTTTCAGGTAGTGTGTTTGGAGAAAATCACATAGATATTTTTCTTGGTGCAGGTGTGCCGGAATTCATAAATATTGGGATGAGATACCAGGCAGCGCAGATGCAGTTGGGGTTGAGTTATGGATTTTTACCACTGGAGGATGAGACCTGCACTTCAATTACCGGTGATATCTTCTTCCACTTTGCTGGAAGATCGAAACACACATCAAGAAAACCTTGGTATTCAAAGTTTGGGATTAGTTACGTGAACTATAAACAAGAGTATAAGACTTCATCATATATTTATTCTAACTTTCGCATTGGGAGAGAGTTCTTTATTTCTAAGCATTTTGGGATTGGTGCAGATATAGGCTTCAGTATCGAATTGTCCAAAGAATTAAAGGATGAACAGGGAGCTTCCGGGTGGTTCGATTTTGATTTTGATTTCCCGATATTGCCTTGCTTCGGAGTGAACATATTCTATCATTTAGATTTTTTAACGAATTACAAAAGGATCAATAAAAAATGAAGAAAAAAGATTGTTACTGGTTGAGTCCCTGTGGTCTGTCATGCGATAAATGCGGGATACATCTGCGAACACCTGAAGAGCTGGCGTATTGGAAAAGTCAGAATGTAGATTTAGACAAGATCAGATGTGATGGATGCAGGTCGAGTTTGGAAGGCAATCACTGGTCACCTACATGCCAAATATTAGCTTGTTGTGTGTATAAAAAGGAATTATCCTTTTGCTCCCAATGCGATGAATTTCCCTGCGAAATTCTGAAAAAATGGGCTGCTGATTTCCCGCACCATGCTGAAGCTGTAAAGCGGCTCCATGAGATGAAGGAACAGGGAGTCGTACAGTGGCTGGAAGCACATGGGTATGAGTAGGGGATTGATAATTTTGACATGAAATAGTAATCAAATTAATTCTTAGACTAAAACTATGCAAAGAGATGAATCGTGCTAATCAAGCTTTGGAAAAATAAAATAAATATTCAATTTAACCATTTTAAATAATATGAACACTCAACACACTCTTATTTTTGGAAATAGTATGAGCATGGAAGAAATTCCTGATGGCTCAATTCATCTAGTTGTAACCTCTCCGCCATATTTTAATGCTCCTTTTGATTATCAAGATTTATTTAAGAGCTACGATCAATATTTAGGAGTGTTAAAACGAGTTACAAAAGAATCATTTCGAGTTCTTCAGAATGGCAGAATTTTTGCACTTAATATAGATGATATGCTCGTTGATGGAGTTAAATATCCGATTGTTGCAGATGCTATTAAAATATTTCAATCAGCTGGCTTTCGTTATAGAGATAAAATAATTTGGAAAAAACCAGACGGATATCTGAGAATTAGTAAAAGGAGTGGTGTGCTGTTAAAAAATCCTTATCCAATGTATTTTTATCCCGATAATCTTTTAGAAAATATAATTATTTTTCAAAAGGGGAAATTCAATTATAGATCGATTAGTGGAGATATTCGTAAAAAATCGATTATTGATACTAAGGAATTCCAAGAAAAAGGTTGGTATAAGACGATTTGGGAAATAACCAATGTGCTTCCGGGTTCTCCTTTGGAAAGAAATATAGCTGCCTTTCCAGATGAACTTCCCAGACGTTTGATTACATTATTTTCATATGTGGGTGAAACAATTCTAGACCCATTCTTAGGAAGTGGAACAACCATGAAAGTAGCTCATAGACTTAATAGAAATTCGGTTGGAATTGAAATTATTAGGGATTTGGAAACAACCATAAGGAAGAAGATAGGACTTGAAGATAAAAGCGAGAATGGTCATTTAAGAATTATCATGCGTAATTCAGGGAAATATAAAAGTGTTGATCTAGAATATATACAAAATAAAATAAGTATAAGGAGAGAAGCTTTATGAATATATTTGCTGAAATTAAGGGAATTACTTATAAACCGCTAAACGTCAAAACACTATAGGAAATCAGGATTGAAGAATTAGATATCAATACTATGCCATCGTCTTGTATCATAAGAGATGAGAATAATTGTTACAGCATTTCAAAATGGGTTTCTCCAAAAAGAACTCGCTCTTATCCATACGAAAGAGTTTATAATACCTTGGGTAATAGAAAAAGAATTACTGTTATTCCTATAATCAAAGATGAGGGCTATAAAGGAGATAGGGATTTTATACAATGGGATACTATTTCACTTATGAGTCTTTTAGATGTCTATGTTATTTTGGCATACTATGAAGAAGCTGACAAGCATCCGACACGGGTGAATAAAATTACAAATCAGAAGTTCAATAATCATTATATCTTGAGCAAAATTGCAGAAATTTCTCATTACCATAGTTCGGCTCTTCATTGGAATTTAAAAGAAATAAAGGATTCGTTCCCCAGTTTAATTGATTTGGTTAAAACATCACATAGAAAAATCTCAAAAAAGTTGGCTGTTATTTTCCATAACGAAGAAGGAATTAACAGATTCATGAGTCAATTTGAAAATGATGTTGAAGAATTTATGAAAACTTCACGTGATAAAGCTAAGAAGGCACAGTATAGAGAAATAAATACAGTTCAGCCGAAAGAAGCATTGTCTACACTGACAAAAGCAACTATTACGATATAGAACTATCTTGGGGGATTATATTATTTTACAACTGATGAAATTGCTATGAATGATAATGATATTTTTTTAATAGAGGCAAAACATACGAAATCGAACAAACTACCAAGTATTGGAGATATAAAAGATGGATTGCTTAAGATGATTCTCTATTGTAATTTAGAAAATGTAAAAGTAAATAATAAAATCTATAGATCAAAACCCGTTTTAAAGCTTACATCTTCAAAATTAGACGGAAATATAACAACTAACTCAACGCAAAATGAAATTGCAAAATTTTTTATAACGAACGATCTCAAAGAAAAAGAGAGAATAATTGTTAAAAAACTTTTTGAAGAAAGTAGAATAAATAATTTTTTATGCAGTATTGAAAATGGTTGCATTAAATGATAAAAAGTCCCTTAAGATATCCTGGTGGAAAAAGTAGTTCTGTTAAGGTTATCTCTAAATTAATTCCATATTTTTCTGAATTTAGAGAACCGTTTGTTGGTGGAGGTTCTGTTTTTATATATTTAAAACAATGCTATCCTGAAAAAAAGTATTGGGTTAATGACCTATATGAGAACTTATATCATTTCTGGAATGAATTAAAAATTCAACCGGATGGTTTAATACATCAGATTCGAGTATGGAAAAACGGTTTTGATAATGGTAAGGAACTTCATCGTTTTTTACTAGATAATATAGATGATTTTAATTCTTTGGAAAAAGCAGCAGCGTTTTTTGTGTTTAATAGAATAACGTTTTCGGGGACAACAGAAAGTGGCGGTTTTTCCAACGCTGCATTCAAAAAAAGGTTTACCGAGTCGAGTATCGAAAGAGTAAAACTGCTATCAACTATTTTAAACGATGTAAGAATAACCAATTATGATTATCAAAAAGTTATTAATAAATCCGGTGATGATGTTTTTATTTTTTTGGACCCTCCGTATTATTCAGCAACAAAGTCAGCTCTTTATGGGAAAAATGGGTCACTTCACAAATGTTTTGATCATATTCGATTTGCAAAAGTCATGAAAAACACTTCTCATAGATGGCTCATAACTTATGATGATTCACCTTATATTAAGGATTTATTTTCTTTTGCTCATATTTTTGAATGGAACAAAACGTATGGAATGCGTAATGTAAATGGCAATTCTGATAAGAATGGGAAGGAATTATTTATTTCTAACTTCTTAAATAATATTTCAGATATTTCATCTCCTGAACAGATGAATTTGTTATAGGTTCAGGAGTTCTATTCAATCAACCTCTATACTTTCCTCAGCAAGAGGTACAAGTTTATATTCAGTTTTTGAGCTACCTGTAACAGGGTCATATCTATAAAGCATCACAATATCGAGTTCCGAGCCTGTCCATTCTCCGGGATTGATAATGAGAAATGTCCGCACATCATGAGTGCAGTATTCCGCATTGATCCATGAGCCGGAGTTTGCATAGATGCTTGTGTAATTGTATTTGGTGGGATAAACCATTATATGGGGATTGTGTGAATGCCCGAATGCAATGATCTTATAGGGCTTTGTCGAGGGATTTATCATGTATTCAATAATTGGAGCCCCTGAGAGCTCAACGCCATTAAAGATACCTATTGCTGTGCTGATCGGAACAGGAACCTCATTTACTGCCTGGGTTTGCTGCCAGAGTGTTTCTATGCTGTCTGCATACATTTCATAAGCTCCATTGAAAGAGAACGGATCAAAGTAGCTGTCGATTCCGCCCATTTTTATTATTTCGTCATACAATGGAGGGCAGTCCATGTTGAAATCTGATAGTACGGTAAGGAACGCAAGCGTCCATCCGGTGAAGAATTCGAACGAACCTTTTTCATGTGTGAGCTCCATAAGATTATTGGGTGTTTGCAATGTCATTCCTTGTGCGTAGAGCCGGGTGATAAAATATCCGGGCGGGAGTTTTTGGGATGGATTGATGAGGGATTGCGGGCAGTTGAATAAGTCATACCGATGTCCGTGCTCCATGATAATCCCATCAACAGGCGAATATTTCCCGAGACCGGGCACGTCCCCCATCCA
>CAYUTH010000154.1:0-5793 GCA_964447485.1 uncultured Candidatus Cloacimonadota bacterium
ACTGAACACCCTTGATAATCAGATCGGTGATGGTGATATTGGTATAACTATGGTCACGGGATTCAGGGCAATGCTCGAGGTTTCTGCAGATCTACCCGAAGATGTAGGCATGGCGCTCATGAGGTGCGCACAAGCTTTTACCGGGACTCGCGCCTCATCGTTCGCAACGCTCTTTGCCACAGGCATCATAGCAGCAGCAAAAGAGGTAAAAGGAAAAACAGAAGTTCCCTGGCAGCATTTGCCCAAATTGTTGGAACAGAGTATTGAAAAGATGGCAAAACGGGGCAGAAGCAAACCTGGTGAAAAAACAGTATTAGATGAACTGGCTGCAATACAGAAAGCAATCGTTGGAATTGAAAATCCAAAAGCAATATTGGAAGCTGCCGATTTGGCTTCAGCTCACGCGCCGGATGAATTTAGAGGGCTCCCCTGTAAACAAGGAAGGGCACGTATCTACGGAAACAAGACAGTCGGAATCGATGATCCGGGCATGGTTGTAATTCGCAGACTTGTCGAGAGCCTGAAAGAGTAAAAAAAAGATGCGAAAGCTTTTGTCATAAGTCGAAGAGCTTGTGACAAGTGCGAGAAGGATTCTGGGTTGCTGTTTCATTGGTCATCATGTGTGGATACATCTTAATTATCATTATAATTTCGTTTTTAAGCTGAAGATTTTTTTATTGACATCTAATTTAGATAACTTCTAAAGAGTGGAGTAAAATTAAAAAAATGGAACTACAAGTAAAATGGTAGTAAGAAAAAATTTAAGATTTTTATACTGTAAATTTGGCATTGCTTGCTATGCTATTGGATCTAATAAAGAATAACATATGCCGGTAAAAAAGAAAAAATTAGATTCAATGCAATCTTTGCTTTTAGAGATACCCATGAAAGGTAAGAGACTGCCATTTAAGGAGAGTGTTTCATTTTTCCCTGTTTATAAGAACGAGAATAATATTCTTTATGAAGGGGATTGTATTGAATGGTTAAAAAGCATAGAAAGTAACACTGTTGACCTTATTTTTGCTGATCCCCCATATAATATAAAAAAAGCTGATTGGGATAGGTTTGAAAGCCAAAAAAAATATATCCAATGGTCAATGAAATGGATCAAAGAGGCATTTCGTGTTCTTAAGATGTCCGGCTCGTTATATGTGTGTGGTTTTTCAGAAATATTGGCTGATTTAAAACACCCTTCTATGAAATATTTTAAAGGATGTAAATGGTTGGTTTGGTATTATAAGAACAAAGCAAACTTAGGAAATGACTGGGGGCGTTCCCACGAAAGCATACTTCACCTCAGGAAAAGTAAAATATTCACAATGAATATAGATGATGCAAGAATTCCTTACGGAAATCACACTCTCAAATACCCTTCTCATCCACAAGCAGAAACAAGCCAATATGGGAACGGTGGAAAAAGAAAAGATGTTTGGAAACCGAATCCATTGGGCGCAAAACCTAAAGATGTGCTTGAAGTGCCGACAACTTGTAATGGAATGAGAGAGAAAACACCACATCCCACACAAAAACCGGAGGAGTTACTAAGAAAGATAATTCTTTCTTCTTCAAATAAAAACGATTTGGTTGTCGATCCATTTTCTGGTTCAGGTACCACTCTTGTCGTTTCCGAGCAATTGGGCAGAAGATGGTTAGGTTGTGATTTATCCCATGAATACAACAACTGGGCTATTGAGCGATTGGAGAATATAATACGAAAAAGCAAAAAAGAATGGATTGCGTTTGATAGAGCAAATGAAAAGAGGAGGAATTTAATAAGATGAATTTAAAAAATATTGTCACTATTGCAACAAGTAAGGATAAATTTAAAACTATTGTGGCATATGCAGATTTCTGTCTTACTTATTTGGAGTTTATTCAAACTAATCTACAAGCCGTAATCGTTTCCAAAAATGAGAATAATTACAGATTTTTTCAATATAAAAAAGACGGTACATATAACGTAACGCGACCTATTAATAGTAACCTTATGCTTTCACTTGAATCGTTTGATTCTAAACGCAAGCAGTTTTTTGAAATTCTCAAAAATATTAAGGATAAATCATCTAAAACAAAGGTCAACGGAAAACTGATTAATGATTTTATTTACACATGTCAACAGTCTATTGGAGCAGCGTTGGACGCTTTACCGGCAAATAAGTCAAATACTGCGAGGAAACTTAATGGTGATTTATTTGAACGATTTATTCTTTTGACCATTTTAGAGATTGGTATTGATGTTACAAATGGGACTATCGCTGTTCCGGTTAACATAAATGGAATGGAAGCCTTTAAAATGAACTATCAGCATGATTTAATAATAAAGGTAGATGAAATTACCAGAGCGATAGGTTCAGTGAAGACTTCAAGCAAAGATAGAATTGATAAAATTTTTATTGATAAATTTTTATATAATCGGCTAACAGATACGAATACACCGCATTTTGCTATTTTCTTAAACGATGTTCAAAGGAAGGGCAAAGAAGGAAAGTATGGAATTAATGCAACTTTTCTTCCCGGACATTTCAAAGGATATACAATAAAGCTAAATCCATTGAATGGTGTTTATTATTTTGACATCAGAGCCAACATGATGACAGAGGATATCCTTAAAGATCATATAAAGACATTTGATCATTTTTTATTTAAAGATATTTGGAAATTTACTAAATGATTTTCATTGATAACTTAACTGAGTAATAACCAGCAACTTATTTCATTCGTCACTAACTATAAATCTAAACAAAATATAAATGAAAAATAATTAAAAAAAGAGAAATATATGGAAAACAAAATGACGTTCAGCGACCTCGGGCTTTCGGCAAAAGTACTGGAAGCAATAAATAAAAAGGGATTTGAGGAGCCGACTGCGATTCAGATCATTACTATTCCCATCATGCTCAGAGATGACACGAATATCATCTCTCAAGCACAAACAGGTACCGGCAAAACAGCGGCATTCGGGTTGCCTTTGATAGAAATGATCAACCAGGATTCGAATACAGTCCAGGCACTCATTCTGACTCCAACACGGGAACTTGCAATTCAGGTAGCCGAAGAGATCAATTCGCTCAAGGGTGACAAGGACATCATAATAGTTCCGATATATGGGGGTCAATCAATTGATCAGCAGTTGCGCAGACTGAAAAAAGGGGTGCATATTGTTGTGGGAACTCCGGGCAGAATAATCGATCATCTTAATAGAAAGACACTGAAGATCGGAGAAATTGAGCACCTTATCATTGATGAAGCGGATGAAATGCTCAATATGGGATTCATCGATGATATGGAAGAGATCATGAAGCATACAAATCCCGATAAAAGAACGCTCCTGTTTTCTGCAACAATACCCCGAAGAATAAAGGATCTTGCACACAAATATATGGAAGGTTATGAGTTTCTTACAGTGAAAAAGGAGCAACTGATAAATGCTCTGACAGAGCAGATATACTTCGAGGTCAAGGCATCAGATAAATTTGAAGCACTCTGCAGGATAATCGACATCGAAGACGGTTTTTACGGACTGATCTTCTGCAGAACAAAGAGTGATGTGAATTCACTTGCAGCCCATCTCAATGATAGAGGATACGACGCAGAAGCAATTCATGGGGATATTACGCAAGCTCAAAGAGAAAAAACTCTGGAAAAATTCAAGAAGCAAAAAGCAAATATCCTTGTTGCAACTGATGTGGCAGCTCGTGGGATCGATGTTATTAACCTCTCCCACGTTATAAACTATTCTCTTCCTCAGGACCCGGACTCCTATGTTCATCGTATCGGCCGCACAGGAAGAGCTGGGAATGAGGGCACAGCGATTACGTTTATTACCCCCAGCGAATATCAGCGGATGATGTTCATACAAAGGGCTGCGAAGACTGATATTAGGAAATCTAAAGTTCCTGTCGTGAAAGATATTATCGCAGCGAAGAAGAACAAGATCGATGATGACCTGAAATCTGTCCTTGAGCAAAAGGTTGACACAAAATTTTATGCGTGGGCAAAGGAATTGCTTGAAGATCATAACCAGACTGAAATACTGGCAGCATTACTCCACTATTCTTTTGAAGAAGAACTCAATCCTGATGCGTATAATGAGATAGAAGAGGTCAGCGGCAAGGGAAGGCAGCTTGACGGACAGGGTAAAGCGCGGCTTTTTGTCGCATTGGGCAAAAAAGATAAGTTGGATGCCAGAAAACTTGTCGAGCTCGTGACGAGTAAAGTCTCCATCAAGGGCAAAGATATCAGAGATGTGCAGGTTATGGACAACTTCTCATTTATAACCGTTCCCTTTGATAAAGCAGAGAAGATCATAATGAATTTCAGAGGAAGAGATAAAAAACCTCTGATCACTCATGCCAAGAAAAAAAAAGAGGGTAAAGACAAGAAACATGCGTATGGAAAGCGCTGGTAAACGACCGCATCCCGGACACAGTTAATTTATCACCCCAAATTGCTTATCTATACAAAAGTGAAATATTTGACACATATGGGATAGTATTTCCCTTCTACATTAAATGAAAAATTTATCGCACAATTCGGAAATATTCTGGTTCATCACACTAATTCAAAACCGAAGGAAACAAAAATGAAACCGAATAAAAAAACGCTCATCCCTATTTTCATAGGATTCCTGCTTATATTTGGAACCCTCGCAAATTCTATCCATGCGTGTACAGGAATCAGATTGATCGCAACTGACAATGGTGTTGTGTACGGCCGCACGATGGAATGGGGAAAATTTGACCTGCAATCCCGGGTTACCATTATTCCCCGAGGATATTCTTTCACAGGCTTGACACCGGATGGTGAGAATGGCAAGAAATGGAATGCTAAATATGGCGTTGTCGGGCTCGACATGCTTGGACAGAATTATATTGCTGACGGTATGAACGAGAAAGGACTTGCGGCTGGTCTGTTCTATCACGTGGGATTTGCATGTTACCCAAGCTATGAAAAGGACAAGGCAAACATTACAATCACAGCACTCAATGTGACGAGTTATATCCTTTCCCTATTTTCATCTATCGAGGAAGTGCGTGAGGGTATGACAAAAGTAAGAGTTGTGCCAGTAGTGCAAGAGGAGATAGGGATTCCTGTTTATGCTCATTGGATGGTGACCGACTCAGAAGGTAATTCTATTGTTATTGAGTTCGCTAATGGTGAGATGAAAATTTTTGATAATCCTTTGGGAGTCATTACAAACGGACCTACTTACGATTGGCATATGACCAATCTGCGAAATTATATAAATCTTTCTGCTGCTGCATATCCGGACGAAAAGATCGATGGGCTTGACTTCGCACCTATGGGCGCAGGCAGCGGAATGCTCGGATTGCCCGGAGACAATACACCTCCTTCACGTTTTGTGCGCGCTGTAGCCTGGACAGGAACTGCTCGTCCTACTCCAACCTCAAATGAGACTATGTATGAAGTATTCAGAATTCTTGATAACTTCAATCTCCCTCTCGGCGCTGCTGAGGGTTCTGATAATTCCAGCAACCTGAAAGGGATGCGCAGCTCAACAATATGGACTACTGCATGGGACCTGTCTGAGCACGTGCTTTATTATCATACACAGAATAACCGCCGCATGCGAGCACTGTATTTGGATGAAATAGATTTTACGAATATAGGCAATGATCTCCTTCATTTACCTCTTGACACCGTTAAAGAGCAAGATGTCGAAGATATTACTCCCAAAAAGTAGTATGTTGAAAATGGGTATTAGTAGATTTTTCATTTGGGAGTGTTAGTTTAACTGTGTCTGGGAAGGCGCATAAAGTTGTTTGACATAGG
>CAYUTH010000155.1:0-5757 GCA_964447485.1 uncultured Candidatus Cloacimonadota bacterium
GATTTGCTGATCACAATAATGTCTGCAATCCCGGAGATGGAAAGCACCATCTTTTTGATTTCTTTATCATAAAGCATGCCAAGCACAACGATGAGCTTCCTGTATTTGTAGATCGTTTTGATATTACGAACAAGCTGTTTCATGCCTGCGGGATTGTGTGCGCCATCGAGAATGATCGTGGGATTTTCTCCTATTTTTTGCAGACGTCCATTCCAAACTACAGAACCGAGTGCACTTTTTGTTTTCCCTTTCTCAAGCGTAAATCCAAAAATTTTTGCAAGTACAGCACACACAAGAACAGCCAGTGCAGTATTACCCACTTGATGGGCTCCTGCAAGATTGCAATGGATACCTTTGAAGTTCACATCATACGATGGGATTGAGATGTCATAAAAGACACCGTCCTCATCAAAGCATTCATGAGTAAGAGTGACTAATTTATCATATTCGATAACCGGACAGGAGAGTTCCTTTGCTCTTTGCAGAATAGCTTTTCGTGCTGCCGGCCGAGTCGTGCCAAGGACAAGCGGAATGCCTTTTTTCAGGATTCCTGCTTTTTCAAGCGCGATTTTAGCAAGTGTCTTTCCCAATGATTTCGTGTGATCGTATTCAATATTTGTAATGACCGTAATGACTGCGTTCAGCAGCACACTGGCATCGAGACGTCCGCCGAGCCCGACTTCCATGATCGAAAAATCTAATTCCTTTTGATAAAAAAGTTCGAATGCAAGCGCCGTGGAAATCTCGAAGTAAGTTGTGTCATATTTTTCGTGTGTACCTTTTCTTTTGAGATATAATGCAAGCAGTTCTTCAGGATTTACCTCTTCTTTGTTGATGCGGAAGCGCTCTTTATAATCAACAAGATGGGGGGATGTATTAAGCCCAACTGAAAAGCCATGAGCATGTAAGATCGATTCGATTGCTGCACAGGTCGAGCCCTTGCCGTTTGTGCCGGCAACGTGTACACCCTGGATTTTCTTTTCCGGATTGCCGATTTCATCGAGAAACTGTTTTATTCTCGTAAGCTCTATTTTCCTGTCTGTTGCGGTCTTTGAGAATATTTCTTGTAGAAATTCTTTATAGTTCATTTGCAATTACTTTAATAAGGATAAATATCACTTTGCATTTTTTGTTTTGACCGTATATACAATCTTAAAAAGTTCAATCCGTCCCCAAGCAGGGGCTTGGGAACGAGGCGATTATGGGATTCTGTATAATTCATGTTATCTCAAGTATATCATTTTATGAAATGCTGTTTCTACATTTCCGGATACTATTTTGTAAAGATATACACCACCGGGAACCAAAGTGCCACTATTGTCTTTCCCGTCCCAAGCTGTTTCATGCGTTCCCAAACAGGGGTTTGGGAACGAGGAGAGGGGGAGGTATCTAATTAACTGCCCTCTTATATTATAAATCTTAATCTCTGCTTGCCGGGTCGTAGTGCAACGTAGACCGGTGTTCTCTGTGGTTTGATTGTAGTATATTATGGTCGAGTTAGAGAACGGATTGGGGTAGTTGCAGACAGTATTATTTTCAGGTTGAGGAATATCTACACCCACTCCGGGATAATAGAATCCGGCATCCTGGGGGTTGACACCAACAGTAAGCGTATGAAGAAGTTCTTCAGATTCGGAGTAAATGTACAGTCTTCCATTATTGATCCAGTCCATAGAATCGCCGAGATAAAGCTTTCCGCTTTCATCAATTTGGATAAAACTTCCACCGCTTGCCCAGGGTTCTGTCGAGGAGTGAAGGATTGAAAGATCGAGCGAATTGTATGCCATATACCCAAGCCCGAAGCCGTCAGCAAGATAGGCAGTTCCATTCGGATGAATGGCAATTTTAGTCGGAGAACCGCCAATGTCGAGGATAGTAATGTCATTATAATTTGCTGTGTTGATGATGTAGACCTTTCCCCATACTGCCGGACTGCCATAGCCATAATTTCCTGTGCACACCACATGCAGTCTTCCCAATGCATCGATTGCTCCAAACTGAGGATTATTGCCGACCGGAATAAGATCGGTTGGTGCATCACTATTTATATTTATGACTGAAATCGTACCGGAACTCGATCCATAGGAAGAATTCATGACATATAATTTATCATTATACAAAACCATGCCTTCTGGCGTAGATCCCACAGGAATAGAGCTCGATACAACATTATTTATCAGATCGAGCACATACACTGTATTGGTAAAAAGCCCTGTCACATAAGCTTTATTCCCGTCAGGATGAATTATCATCCAATAAGGATTCGAGCCATTCGGACATTGGATGTAGCCGGTGGTTGTTTCTGTTTCGAGATCGATGACCTGTATGCTGTGTACGCCGGAGTTTACCACGTATGCTTTTTCTTCATGAATGACGATCTGATTGGCATACAGCCCAAGCTGAATGATATGGTTTTCAAGAATTTCGGTTTCAGTGTCGTAATGAGAGAGCGTTTCGTCGTTGCTGTTCACAATGTACACATCATGGCTTAAAAGAGGTGAGTAAAAGAGGAGAGAGATCATAATGAGGAGTAATTTTTTCATCGGTTCCTTTCTATTTTAGGATCAGTTTGCATGAACACTCAAAACTGCGACCGGGTGCAGGGATGTTGCGGGAGGTTTCGTAAGATGCATTAAGGATATTTCGAGCTCCAACGTAAGCTTGTATTTTGCATTTATCTGAGATATCTGCATGATAAGATATCCCGGCATCACAAGTTGTATAGCCATCAACAACAACGGTATTGCTGAAATTGTCATATTGCTTTCCGAGATTTGTTGTAGAGAAATTGAGTTCAACCGGATTTAGTATAAATGTGATTTCTGACCTGATTTTCTGTAGAGGTCTGTGAGGAAGGTACTTATCAAAATGATCGCCTGAAGAGGTTTTATTAAATGGATATATCTTTGATCCGCTGACCGAGAGCTCGAAGAGCTTAAAGGGTGACCAGCGCAGATGACCCGAGAATCCATAGAGTTCAGCATCCGCAAGATTTTCTGGCATCCAAACTCCCATAGCGCTTCTATACCAATAGATCAGATCCTCAATTCGGTTATAGGATCCTGAAAACTTCATCGAAAAACTGCGAGACTCCCATGATATGCTTGTTTTTCCGCCAATTGATTGCTCTGGCTCCAAGTCTGGATTTCCCTGCACTCTTGAATCACCCTTCCAGAAAAGTGAGGTGAATGCAGGCATCGTATAAGAGTTACCACCTGAAAAACTTAGTTGGAAATTATCAGGATCACGTGGAATTTCTATCGTGAGATGAGATGATAGAAAAGCATCATCTTCAACCAATTTATCAACACGGATTGAAGGAATGAACGAAATGTCGCGCTTGAAAATTGTAACCGGAATTGAACTTTCGTATGATGTAAATACATTGCTACGTGTCTTTAAAGAGATTGATTGAGCAGGATCAAGATCATCGTTATAGGCATAGGTCTCATTTCTGAACCCTGCCTTCAATCTTGAGGAACATGAGCCAATAAGATGCTCAAATTGCCAGGTTACATCAAAAATGTCTGATCTGTTTTCGGAGTCATAGGCATAGAATGGATTCTCTATATTATTTATATAATGGCTCTTTGCATGCTGGTAGGAGACTGAAAATTCATGTCGATTTTCTCCAGCATCAACCACGACAACTTCTTTTACGGCTATTCTCGATGCATGAGCACGGGCATTCTCAAACCACATATAATCTGTCGTTTGTCCGGGAATACCCCTCTCTGCTTTATACCATTGAAATGATAAATCAGAGGAGGTGTGATCAGAAAAATGAAATGTGCTTTTTGTAGAAATTGATCCTTCTGTGATATCATTGTTGCTACGTTTTATGTTCTTATCTTCCTGTGCATTGTAGTAGATAAAATCCTGCTTTCCTGTATGCCCATAAATATTCACAAGGTTAGAGATACTCCCAATGGCGAGATTTATCTGAAGATTTGCCGAATAATCATCCCAGCTTCCTGTGGTTAAGAAAACATCCTGAGAGAAATCCTTAAGTGGTTTTTTTGTGACGAAGTTGATCGCACCCCCCATAGCAGCATCTCCCGCATTTGAGGAGGCATTGCCGGTTAGAACTTCAATATGGTCGATCTGCTCGAAGGGAATGGACTGAATGGAATTCACGGCAGGATTATTTACTTTTACACCATCAATCATTATTGCTACGTGACGTGCTTCATGTCCTATAATCCGAATAGTTTTTTCACCCACCGCATTTTCTTCGAGAATAATATCAGGATGTCGGGCAATCAATCTTGAAGTTTCCAGCTCATTTGCATGGTTTGGAAGTATCACGGAAATATTGGATTGGGATAAAGTGAGTACGTTTTTTTTCTTATCCTTAACAGTTATTCCGGGAATGATTATAGGTTCTGGTTCGAGCAGTATTACTGCATATCGAACACCTTGTTCAAACACATAATTCTTCTTTTTATAACCTATACTTGAGATCGATAGCTCTGTAGATTCCTTATATGGATCCGACTCTACGACGAAACGTCCTTCTTCATCTGTGAGAATCGTTTCTCCAGTTTTAATAATTTCAATTCGCACATAGGAGATGGGTGCTTCGTTTTCCGCAGATCTGATCTGACCACCTATCTTAGAAGCTATTCTACAATACACTATTGATGGTATAATAAGAAAGAGAGCCAAATAGAGAAATTTACGCTTCATTCTTCTCCGGCAAGTAATTGTATAGCACATTCGGTTTACCTGTAAAAGGATTTTTGATTACTTCAATTGGCACACGAAAGACTTTTCTCAGAGTTTCTTTGTTAAGCACCTCTTCAGTTTTACCGAAGGCAACAATGCGTCCATTATCAAGCATGAGTATTTTATTGCAAAATTCAGCAGCGAGATTGATGTTATGAGAAACCGCAAAAATAGTCTTGCTCTTTTTTTGATTTTGTTGTTGTAGAAGTGAAAAAATTCTTATTTGATGATGAATATCAAGATGAGATGCAGGTTCGTCAAAAAGCAGGAGATCAGTATCTTGATTGAGAGCTCTTGCGATCATAACAAGTTGAAACTCACCGCCGCTTAGTTCCCCAAGATACCTGTCGGAAAGATTTCCTATATTGAGTTCCTTCAATATAAGATCGGTTTGAGCAATTTGCTTGTCTGTATAATTCTGCCAAAAACCGAGATAGGGATATTTACCCATCAACACGACATCCCGGATAGTAAAATCAAACTCAAAATGTGGTTGCTGAACCACAACAGAAACCTGGCGCGCTCTGTCAAGTGATGTGTAATCAGAGAGCAGGATATTATTTAAAAAAATATCTCCTTGATAATCTTTTAAATAACCGCACAAACATTTGAGTAGTGTCGACTTACCGGCACCGTTCGGACCGATCACACCTACAAAATCATTCCTCTCTATAGCAAATGAAATATCATCAAGAACAGGCTTGTCTGAGTAAGAATAAAATAAATTTGAAACTTTTATCATTTTTTTATTGACGTTAATATACTTTTTTTGTATGTTTTAGCAAAATATGATCATGGAGGTCATAATGAAAATATCGATAGATACAGACTACTGTTTGCGAGCTCTTCAGGAACTTGCATACCAGGATAGGGATAATCCTTATTCTATTTTGAAGATTGCAACCAAGAGAAAAATTCCTCATAAATATCTTGAGAAACTTTTCAGAAGGTTGAGAATAGCCGGGATCGTTAAATCGGTCAAAGGGCGCAAGGGCGGTTATATGCTCACCCGTAATCCCGATAAGATAA
>CAYUTH010000156.1:0-5747 GCA_964447485.1 uncultured Candidatus Cloacimonadota bacterium
GGCGGGATCGCGCACGCAGTTCTTGGTGGCGTAGGTATTGCATTTTACTTCAGTATGCCGCCTATAATCGGCGCTTTTATTTTTGCGATACTTGCTGCGGTCACAATAGGACTGGTGAAGCTGAAAGCCAACCAGCATGAGAATACGGTCATCAGCGCACTCTGGGCAATGGGAATGGCTATCGGCGTCATTTTTATGTACCTAACCCCCGGCTACAGCACAGACTTGCTTTCCTATCTTTTCGGAAATATCCTTATGGTTTCTTCAATAAACCTCTATATTCTTGCTGCGCTCAACCTTTTTATCATCCTTATTGTGCTCATATTTTACAGGCAGTTCGTTGCCATCACATATGATGAAGAGCAGGCTCGTTTGCGCGGCTTACCTGTTAATTTTTTATATATACTCCTTCTCTGTATTATTGCGCTCACCATTGTTGTGCTGATACAAATTGTCGGCATTATTCTTGTCATAGCGCTTCTTAGCCTGCCTGCTGCAATAGCCGGTTTATACACGAGAACCCTTCATGCAATGATGTTCTCGGCGATCGGGCTGGGCATGATCTTTACCCTGAGCGGCATAGCAATTTCCTTTTCTGCAAACATTCCAACCGGGGCAACGATCATCATGATCTGTGGAATTGTGTACCTCATCGCAATCAACATTGCACGCTTCATACATAAAAAAAATTGACCAACTCTTGCGGGTTTGTGTTTTGCATCAAACTCTAATGGATGAATAATATGGAAAAATCACTTTTCACAGATACTGATATAATTTTTCAGACCCTCAGTTATGCAACTCGGCTGCTTGCATATGAAAAGGATCTCGATCAACTCATTGAAAACGCACTCGATATTCTCTCTGATTTCGGTCACAGCCAAAAAGTGGAATTTATTATCCTCGAAACAAAAAATAAACATGCAGCCATTTTGGCAGGCTTACTGGAGAATGGGCTTATCTCAAAATTGAATAAAGAGATCAATATCAAAGATTCGAAATTAGAGGAAATAATCATACATAAGCGTCCGGAAGTCGTTGCAGACGACTCGCAGACAAAGATATATCTTCCCCTTATCGGCTCCGGAAACAACGCGATCGGAATTCTGGTATTGCATGTGAGCAATCAAAAAAAGCTCGAGGATATCGAGCTGAACTCCCTCATCATTCTTACAACCCTGATTGCTGTTTCTCTTGAATATGCGCAATCCGCGCGGCTTGCTATGTTCGATTCCCTTACCGGGCTCTATATTCGCAGGCAGATGGATATACGGCTTCAGGAAGAGTTGCACAGAATAGAACGGTATGGCGGCTCTGTTGCACTTTGCATGATCGACATCGACCATTTCAAGACAGTAAATGATACTCACGGACATCTTTTCGGGGACAAAGTTCTGATCGAGCTTGCACAGCTTATACGGAGTACGATCCGCACAAATGTGGATGTGCCTTGCAGGTTTGGGGGTGAAGAATTTATGATCATCCTCCCTAATACGGACGCACAAAAAGCATTTGAAATGTCTGACCGGCTACGTCAGATCTGCGGCAAGCATCCATTCACTTATAACGATGTCACTATACATGTTACTTTTAGTGCCGGGATCACTGCAACAAGATCCCCGGATGTATCTCCGCGAGAATTCATAGCCCAGGTTGATGCTATGCTCTACAAAGCAAAAGAAGAGGGAAGAAACAGAATATGTGTCCACACGGAAGAGTGATTTATTCGGGGAGTTAAGGACTCTGTCATCATATTGTACTAATTCTTTATAAAAATATTTGAATATCGAATATCGAGTTGTGATCGAAGAAGACGGATGGGGGACAATAATCTAAAATCTTCAATCGATGTTCGGTGTTCTTAAATCAAAAAATTTTAAATGCCGATCACACCTACTCATCAATAATTATCACATCGGCTTCTTCGTAATATGCATCTGCAAGGTCATCCTCATATAAGTAATAATAGCAATCTCCAATAAAATTGAGACAGGATTTTACATCAGCCATTTCTTCTTGCTCTCTCGCAATGTGCAGCGCTTTATTGTAGTATTCAATGGCCGTTTCCCAATCCTCAAGATCAATATCATAGCTTTCTGCAATAGCAAGATAGAAAAACTCTTCCTTGTCTTTATCCCTTACCTGTAGTGCATAATCAAGACCCAACTGATAATAGTCGATTGCACTGTAAAATTTCTCGTCATCGGTACTTGCCCATCCGAGATGATTATAAGCCTTAAGAACAAGCTCGGTATCATCCATTTTTTTTGCATGTTCGAGTGCAATTGCGTAGTTATTTATTGCTTCATCATAATAACCGCGATTATGATACGTAGCGCCAACATTGATATAGTCGCCTGCCAGATGGTTTTCATTTCCGAGTGTTTCGTCAATCTCCAGTGTTAAAGAAAAACATTCATACGATTTCATATAATTCCCCATCTGGTCTTCATATGTGTCATCAGTTTTATTCAAGATGTAACCTGCATTTGAGAGTGCGTCGGCAAGGTTATTAAGACGGGGCTCATTACTTAAGATCTCCGCTTTTGCAGATTTAAGATACAATGCAATAAGGGTGTTATTATTTAAAATATCTTTGCCATTTTCAGCTTCGTCCCAATATTTATCCGCGAGTAAGTGGTATGTCTCATTGTAACCTGGAGTATCGATTATGATGTCCGAAAGCAACTGCCTGGCTTGGTCAAGGATTGAAATCTCTCCCACAATTTCTTGTTTCACTACAAGATCATCAATTTTAATATATTGATCTTTATAGATTACATATCCAATATTATTTCCAAAAAATGTCTCAAATGTATAGGAATCTACCCATTCATCATTTATGAAAAAATTATATTTGTCATCGGTTTTCTTGATAGTCAATGTGTTCGTTGCATTGTAGGATCTCAGCGCATCCGACTCTGTCCATCCAATAAGATTGATCCATTCATCTTCGACATATTTACCATAGCGGTAGTATCCGTTGTCAGAGATATTGAAGGCGTAAAGATTATCAAGGTCATCCAGACCAAAGACTATTCCGTATCCATAATCATTCGCGCCGCTGACATGTGTGATTGTCGAGGAAATTTCAAAGTCATATTCCGGTATGATATCTACTATATGCCACAGGAAATAGCTGCCATCATCGATTTTATGTTCAAAATAATAATAGCCATTTTTGACCTCAGCAAACATTTCATCATCATTTCCTTCAAACCACGCCAGGGAATTGTCTGAGAAATCCTCATCAAGAATGACATCCAGTTCGTCTATGTAACTCACTTCAAGTGATTCGATAGCTATTTTCTGTTTAAGCCAAATATCAAAGCCAAGGTAATCCCCCAAAAGGGGTTGAACGTCTGTCAGGTTTACATAATTTTCATTGATAAAAAACATATATGTATCACCCAGCTTCGCGATGGCAAGTGTGTTCTTTCCGCCATAGGTGTTGATGTATTCGCTTTCTGTCCATCCAATAACATCAATCCATTCATCGGCAACTGCTTTGCCAACACGATAATAACCATTATCCGAAATTTCAAAAGAATAATAGTTAGAATCATCGACCATATCCCAGATCAATCCGTATCCGTAATCATCGTGTCCGCTGATTTGATAGAGCGTTACTTCAATTTCAAAATCTCTTTCAGTATCTATAGATACAGCATAATACGCATGATAGCCGCCTTCGTCCATTTTGTATTCAAAAATGTAAGTGCCGTTGACTATTGAAGTTTTTGCATATTCATCATCTTCGATGGGCCATTGGTTATCATTGTTGTTAAATTCTTCAGTAAAAATAATTTCTGCGGCAAAGAGAGATGGACTGTGCAGCAATGAGACAATGCTCAATGCAATAAAACAAATGAAGAAAATTTTCTTCATGGGTCCCCCTATTTTGCTATCTGTTATTTATTTGGTCCTATTACATGCGTATAAGCACGTAATAGGAATTGGTTGCCGGATCCTTCCAGCGTTCGACGACTTCGATATTATTCAATTCAACATTCACGTTTTCGTTGAACTTGCTCATCAGCGTTTCTTCATTCACAAGTACTTCGACTGCATTATTCATTGATATTTTTCGGGCGAGGTTGAGTATTGCATTGTTCTCTGCACTATCCCATGCTTTATGTTCATTGAAGATTTGGCTGCATGAACCGAGTGCATAAATATATTCTTTATCCAGGGGTGGCGTGCCGATCCATTGGCATTCATCAGAGAATAAAAGAGGCTCTTTTAGGGCTTCGAGAGAAGAGCGCGAGTAGATAACGATGACCATATTATCAGTGGCAAATGTATCTGCATGGGCAAAATGTTTTTGCAGCGTTTTTTCATCTGCAGGAGAGTCTTCAACATGTATGAAAAGAGAATCATACACAAGATCAAGTCCTTTTATAGATTGGATATAGGTTTGCGTTCCCAGCACATAGCAGTGGGACAATTTCACAAAATTATCAACAGCACTTTTGGTTGCTTCTTTTGTGCCGGATTCTTTGATATAATACACTGGTCCATAACCTATCACTGCATTACGGGGAGTAATAAACCATTTGGGGTATTTTTTTTGTTTGGAGGGTTTTATGCTTTTTTGTGATGATGCACATGAGAGCACAAGCAATACAGCCAACAAAGCAAAAATGAGCTTCTTCATAAATTGATAAGAGAAAACCCCGGGAAAGTTCCCGGGGTTTTCTGTTACATAAGAAAATTATTGATTCTGCTGCTCTTGTTGATATTTATCAATATCAGTTTCAAGGTCTTCAAACGCCTGTGAAGCGCGGAATCTGTCATAAAGCTGCAAGTCCTTAACCTTCTTTACAACATTCTGATTGAATGCCACGAGGGGAAGTTCCATAAGCATATACGCTCTGAACATACCGCCGCTTTCTGGAACGATTTTCTGCTCGCGAACTCTGCTCCCCTGAAGGGTCTGGTTGGCAATGTTCGTCATGGTCTGGCTATAGAATGCGTTCAATTCTGCATCTTCGCCGCTTCCTACTTCTTCCTGGAAACTTTTTACAAGCACCTTAACTTTCGTTTCAAGCTGTTGTGCAATATCTGCACGTGCGCCAGCTTTTGCTTTGTCAAGGGCAAGCTGCATCTGGGTTGACGTTGCTGAGTTTACACCAAAGATGTAATCAGGATCCTGGGGAGGATTTAAGAACCAATCAGGAATATTGGATTCTTTCACTGTTTTTTCGCCGCCGCCGCAGCCAATAGCGCCTACGACAAATGCTGCAATTAGCAAACCGAAGAGAATTTTCTTCATGTTGTCTCCTAAATTTTTCGTTTTATGTTTTCACATATAATTTTGCTTTATATAAGCTTTGCCATATAGTAAGATGTCTCACAAATTGTCAAATATTTTTGGTTGACATATTTTTTTTTGCTCACAATTTCCTTATAAAAAAAGGATATGATATGAAATCTTTTTTAATCAAAACGAATTCGCAGTTTGAAATGATCAATATTACAACTCAAATTCAGAATATTGTGTACGATTCCGGAATTGTGGACGGTGTAGTTTATATTTTTATTCCTCATACCACAGCATCAGTGACCATCAATGAAGGGGCGGATCCTTCAGTCATGAAAGACATAATAAAAGAACTGAATAAGATCGTGCCCTTGCGCGATAGTTATTTACATTTGGAAGGAAACTCCGCTGCACATATCAAGTCAACACTGGTCGGCGCTTCCGAAATGGTGATGATCGAAAACGGTTCTCTTGTGCTTGGCAC
>CAYUTH010000157.1:0-5729 GCA_964447485.1 uncultured Candidatus Cloacimonadota bacterium
TGCACTTATTCTGGAAGACACGCTCATCAAAAAACACCGCCCAAAATTTAATGTTTCCTTAAAGGATGACAAGCGCTATCCCTACTTGAAAATCACAATGAAAGATGCATTTCCGAGAGTGGTCGTAACACGGAGTATAGAACGGGACGGAGCAAAATATTTCGGTCCCTACACGGAAGCACATTCAATTCGGAACACGCTGATACTTCTTGAAAAAATATTCAAATTAAGAACATGCAATAAATATATTCCAAAGGAAGTACGCAAGAAAGTCTCTGTTGATCGGGCTTGCCTTAACTTCCAGATAAATAAATGTGAAGCCCCTTGTATTGGGAATATCTCATATGAAGAATATCGTGAGAGGATCAGCCAGGTGGTCCTGTTCCTGAAGGGAAAAACTGATGATATTATTTCTCAACTCAGATCACAAATGGAAAAAGCTGCAGTAAACCATCAGTATGAAAAGGCATCTCAGTACCGTGACCAGATCCTGGAAATTTCACATGTGACAAAAAAGCAGATCATGAGCAACCAATCTTTGTCTGATGCAGATGTGATCGGGATAGCCCGATATGAGTCGGAATGCTGCAGCGTTATTCTGAAAATCCGTGACGGCAAATTGATAAAAAAGGAACACTATTTCCTGGAAAATACAGAGCAGGAAAAACCGGCTCTCATTCTCTCGCGTTTTATCACGCACTATTATAACTACCGAGAGGATATACCTCCGATGCTGATGATCCAGCAGGAACCGGAGGATAGTCTGTTGCTCGAGGAATTATTAAGAACGAAGATTCATATTCCGCAGCGGGGAGATAAGAAGAAGCTTCTGGACATGGCAATGCATAATGCATTTTTACTTGTCGAAGAGAAGAAACTCATGCACATCAAATCATCCCAGCGAACGGTTTTTGCAGTTAAGGAGTTGAAAGAGAGACTCCATCTTGGAAGGCTTCCAAGAAAGATCGCTGCGTTCGATGTATCGAACCTGTTTGGGAAAGAAGCTGTTGCTTCAATGGTATTTTTTGATAATGGCAAACCGAAAAAAAGCCAATATCGCAGGTTCAAAATCAAGCTGGTGCCAGGCATCGATGATTATAAAATGATGAATGAAGCGGTGTCGCGCTATCTCACTCATCTCGAAGATGTGAATGTCGATAAACCCGATATTATTCTCATCGATGGGGGAAAGGGACAACTTTCTGCAGCGGAGAAAGCACTAGAAAATACAACACATTCGATATCACTTTTTTCTCTGGCGAAGCGATTAGAAGAGATTTTTAAACCAGGGAAAAAAGAACCAATAATAATTCCAAAAACATCTTATGCGCTCAAACTGCTCCAGCAAATACGAGATGAAGCTCATCGATTTGCTATTACATATCATAAAAATTTGCGGGATAAAAAGACTCACTATTCCGAATTAGATGGGATTGACGGTATCGGGGAAAAGAGAAAAATGCTTCTTCTCTCCTATTTTGGCTCGGTTCAAAAAATACGCGATGCAACGATCGGGGATTTATCTTCAGTGCCCGGGATCAGCAACAAAATTGCTGAGCTTGTTTTACGATCTCTAAATAAAAATGGAGCAAAATAAATTTGCATTGATATAAACTTCAACTAATATTATATACAAATAATTTGTTGGTGTGGAGTCGGGGACTCAGTCGCCGTTTCACGAAATCGGTGAGTCCCTCGCAGAAAATAAATAAAGCCGAGAGACTCGGCTACTCCATAAAAGACTACTCCCCTTAAGAAAAAAAGAGGTGATCCGAAAATCACCTCTGAGAAATATGTGAGATATAGAATCTCTAATGTTCAAGCGATCGGCTTTTTATATCATTAAAATTCCTGTCTTCAAATTTTACATCAACCCCATCAAATTGCCGCTTGATATCCTCAATTTCTACAGCGGGATTGGTGCTATAAATCAATTTTATATGATTATACCGATTACATATCGTGATGATATTTTGAGAGGGATTTTTTTCCATGATGATGTAGATGTGGTGAAGATCATCACGCTCTTCAAGATAATTCTCAAGTTTAATAATATCATCACCCTGAATATCATGTGCATAGATAAATGAAATTACCTTCTTGTGGTTTTTTGGGGAAACTTTACTTCTTGTAAATTTACCTTTCATGACACCTCCGAATTTTGGTAAAAAATAGTATTCTCAACAGAATTTTCAAATAACTCCTATGTTTTTTTTCCTATTGCCTTTTTGATCATATGAATAAGGTCATCGACGTCAAACGGTTTAAATATTATATCGTGCAAGCCATCCTTTTTGGCTTTTACAAGCACATGATTCGGGTCGTATCCAAATCCTGTCATCATCATTACCGGTATTGTATCATCAAAATTGCGTATCTGTGAATAGAGCTCATATCCATCCATGTCCGGCATTGCAATATCGCTGAGTACAAGGTCAACATGCTGTTCACGGATGGTCTGCAGCGCATCAAAACCATTATCTACAGTGATCACGTTGTAGTTTCTTTTCGGGAGTACATACGATAGGAAATCTAATGTATCCTGCTCGTCATCAACTATGAGTATGGTTTTCATAAAGATGTTTTTCCTGTGATACTTGTGTATGCCTGCATGTATTTTTCGCGTGTTCTGTCTATGATGTTTTCTGGAAGATGAAGAATTTCGTCATCTGCTGCAATATTTACTTTGTTCTGGATTCCCTTTGATATAAGATAATCGCGCACAAATTGCTTATCAAAACTTTTCTGAGATTTGCCCGGTTCATGCTCGTCTTTGTCCCAGAAACGTGATGAGTCCGGCGTGAAAATTTCATCGATCAGAATAATCTCATTATTATAAAGCCCGAACTCGAATTTCGTATCAGCAAGGATGATATTTTTCTCCATGAGAATATCATGAGCAAAGGAATATAATTGGAGACTTATTTCCCTGATCTTTTCAGCAATGAGTGGATCAACTATGTGAGACATTTCTTCAAAGCTTATATTTTCGTCATGGCCCTTTTCGGCTTTTGTCGAAGGAGCAAAGAGCGGTTCAGGGAGTTTTTCTGATTCAATAATACCTTCCGGCAATTGTATGCCGCAAACTTTTCCTGTCTTTTTATAATCCTTCCAGCCGCTGCCGGTTATGTAGCCCCGCACAATGCACTCGATGGGAAATTTCTCGGCTTTTTTAACCAGCATTGAACGCTTTTGTATATCATCAGAAACATCCCGGATATCTTGGGGAAATTCATTTACATCAGTTGAAATAATATGATTCGGGATGATAGAAGCGGTCTGGTCAAACCAGTATGCAGAGATTTGGTTTAAAATGATTCCTTTATCAGAAATTGTATCGGGAAGAATATAATCAAAAGCAGAAATCCTATCTGTTGCAATAATGAGAAGCTCGTTGCCCAGGTCGTAAATATCGCGCACCTTCCCCCTCTTGAGATGAAACCTGTCTCTAAGTCGTACCATTATATGCGATCATTCCCCTTGTTTTTCTTTTTCAATATGATATGAGTGAGTGATCTCTGAAGATTTCTCAAGCATTGCAGTGACACCACAATAACGCTCCTGCGAAAGCTTGATGGCTTTTTCAACTTTTCCTTCGTCGATGCCATCTCCAATAATTGTGTAAACTATATGGATTTTTGAGAAAATTTTTGGATGCTCTGTGGTGGTTTCTGCTTCAGCAGAGACGGTGATATCCTTAAAGGGTACTCTCATTTTCCTGAGGAGAGATACCACATCCATGCCTGTGCAACTTATCAAACCCATGAGTACAAGTTCTTTTGGTCTGGAACCCTGATCATAGCTCATGTCTTTGCCTGCATCGAGTATTATTGCATGATTGGAATCTGCGACTGCGCTGAATTGTAGCTTATCGATTAATGTCACTTTTGCTTTCATATTACACAAGAAGCGTAAAATGAATGGAAAATTTGTCAAATTTATTTTGTTTATTTTGAAAAAAAATTAGATAGATTGACACAGAGTGTTGCCATACGGATAGAATTTTATCATGAAAAAAATTATACTCTTAGTGCTCATACTCATGATATCTACAATAAGCGAGGCGGCTATGAATTTTGAAGAATTTCTGGATGTGCTGAATTCATCTCCAATTCCCGAGAAGTATAAACTCATTGATGATTTTATAAGTTCGGTTCATTCTTTTCCAATTATTGAAGATGATACTCTTGTGCATTTTATCATACGGAAAAAAGCGAGCTCCGTTTTTCTTGCAGGAGATTTTAATAATTGGAAGCCGGATTTTGAGTGTAAAAATGTGCCCTATACTGATCTGTGGTATTATACAACGCGGTTTGAACCTGATGCACGTTTGGATTACAAATTTGTGATCAATAGGGATACATGGATACTTGACCCGCTCAATCCACAAACAATTCCTGGCGGATTTGGAGATAATTCGGAACTCTTGATGCCCGATTATAAGATCATTCCTGAGATAAAATATTATGATGATTTTGCTCATGGCACATTGAAGGATACAAGTCTTTACTGCGAATATCTAAAGCAAGATCGGGAAGTGGTTTTATATTTGCCATATAACTATTCCGAGTTTGAAAAGCTGCCCTTCATCCTCTTTCAGGATGGGGGAGATTACCTAAATTTTGCAATGACAAAGAATATCCTGGATTACTTGATATATCATGAAATGATCGAACCGGTGGTGGGAGTGTTCATATCTCCGGTAAAAAGAACTGAGGAGTATGCAGGTGATTTAAAGAGAGAGTATGGTAACTTCATCGCTCACACCGTATTTCCTTTCCTATATAATCACTATACTATATCAAGCGACCCGGAAGATCATGCAGTGATAGGCGCTTCGAATGGCGGAAATATTTCATTATGGTTAGGATTTCATTATCCTGAACTTTTCCGAAAGATCGGCGCACAATCATCGTATGTGGAAGAGTCATTGCAGAGAGAATTCAAAAATGACGAAAAATTATCCCTCACTATCTATATTGATATGGGTAAATACGACATTCCAAAACTGGAGGAGCTTATTGCTCAGTTTATTCACTTACTCTCAGAAAAGGGGTATTCTTTCACATTCAAAGAATTCCCGGAAGGTCATAGTTGGGGAAACTGGCGCGGTCACCTGAGTGATATTTTGATAAAGTTTTTTGGTAAGTAGTTTTCTAAAAAAACTGAGGTAAAAATATCAAGAGTAGCTGGATTGTTATATTTGAGCACAAACCCGCCGCAATATCGTCAGCAAGTACGCCCCATCCGTGCGGGAGGTTTTGCAGTTGGTTGATGGGAGTTGGCTTTACAATATCAAACACACGGAAAAGAATAAGCGCATAGATGAATACCATCAATGTGTGAGGCAGGAACATAACTGCGAAGAAAAAACCGACAACTTCATCAATCGTGATCTTTCTGCTGTCATGTCCCATATCCTTCTCGGCACTCTTTATAATGGGAATGAATAGAAGACTCACTAAAAGAACGATCGCGATCAGAAATAGACTGCCAAGTGCACTAAGTGGTGGAATGAGGTAAAAATAAAGAATAGCAGTAATAATAGAAGTAATTGTTCCGGATAAAATAGGAAAGTATCCTATGAAACCAACCGAAACAAGGAGGTTTCTAAAGAATTTCAGCATAGTCAAGCTCAATAGAGTGCGTCCGTTTCTATTCTCTCAATGTCAGCGCCAAGCAAAGCAAGTTTGTTTTCAAGGTGCTCATATCCGCGGTCAAGATGATAC
>CAYUTH010000158.1:0-5677 GCA_964447485.1 uncultured Candidatus Cloacimonadota bacterium
TTTAAGGCTAATTTTGAACCAAATCTATCTAAAGTTATTTATAGTTGACTCCTATGTAAAATTTTTTAAAACCACGAAATACACGAAAAGCACGAATAGGTTTCGGGGGAAGAAAATTATCTGATTTCATATCACTAATATATTGAAGTTCTAAATTCAATAATCTTTATATCACATATTTAAACAAAATATTTTTAATAGCTCTTCTGCTAAACAATCTATAAATCAATTTAAAAAAGCCAAATTTATCTTATGCCACACGAAGCAATTCTAGGAATTGCATTTATTTAACAATATACTATTTTTTCTTTTGTGTGTTTCGTATTTTTCGTGGCTCCTAATATTATTATTCATTTTAATTTTTTAAATCTTTTTCTTTATCATGTCAAATTTTCTGCTGATAAAAAAAAAGCCCGTCCGCGCATGAGGAACAGGCTTTGGAGTACCAGGACTTTATGAGACCTCAATCTTTTTCTTTTTTCAATCTCTTTGATTTTCGGGAAAGTGACTTTAAGCATGCCATCCATATATGATGCTTTGAGATCTTTTTCCTTAATCCCGTCAGGAATAGTAAAAGATCGGGAAAACTCACCGTATGAACGCTCACAGCGGTAATAGTTTTCTTCCTTCACTTCATTATCCTTTTGCATTTTACCGGAAACAGTAAGATTGTTTCCTTCAAGTTCGATATTTATATCCTTTTTATCGAGACCGGGAAGTTCAAAATCGATGCTGACATTGTCATCTTTCTCATAAATATCAACAGGCATTCTGAAATTGGTATCCTGGAAACCAGGCATGAATTCATTATCCTTGAGAAAACTATCAAGCATGTTCCTGAAGGGTTGATATCTGATAATAGCCATCTTAAACCTCCTTTCATTTTTTGGTTTCACGTCTATTATCTTTCACGATTTACAAAAAAATATAATGGAATGAAATTGAATGTCAAATCATATTTAGCACTCATGGGCAGAGAGCGCTAATACTGAAAATTAATACATATTTAGCTTGCATAGTGTTAGTTATGAAGCAATCAGATTTAAGAATTATTCCATTTATGTAAAATTGTTGATTTAAATAATTTCCTCACTTTTCTCTGTGTTCTCTGTGGTGCTTACTTATTGTTGCTCTATACGCTTGAAGACTACAAATTTTCGTAAAGGTCTTCGACAACAGTTTTCTTCTCTTTGAAAACGATCTTTTCGTTGGTGAAGAAGTTTATAAATCCCGAGAAAAAAAGCGCAATGAGGTTACATATCACCACATCGAAATGAAAAATCTGCTTAATAACATTAAGAAGTATGAGCTTCACACCAAAAGAGAATAAAACCGCTAAATTATACTTCGGGATTCGTCGAAAAAAATCTTTAAAATTGTTGAGTACTCGATGATTCCATATCCAAAAATAAATGATCACATATCCCACAAGTATGCCGATCTCGAAAGATATGGATGGAGCCAGAATATATTTTGTGAAATATGTATGAAAAGTATAAGTCGTCAACAGCCACAGGACAGCAGTGTCAACCACCGTTCCGATCAAACCTCTAATTGTAAATTTTATAAAACGTTTAATCATACTCGGCTGCATATATTTATTTTTCACACAGTTCTGTAAACAAACTCATGCTGAAGGATATTTCCAGTATGCAAGATATTGAAAAGTAAATATTTCAGCGCAAGTTTTTTTATTCAATAAGAGAATTGACAAAAAAATCGTCCACGAGAATTTCCAACAAAATTAAAAAATTATTCGAGGTTTTTAATGAAGAAGATAATTTTGATCATAACTTTATTACTTTGTCTGAATGTGACACTTTTCGCAAAACCCAATATACACTACGCAGAAATTCCCCACGCAGAGCAATGGCAAGAGGAGCATCCTGGAGAACTTCCAATCTGGCTCACAGAAGAAGAAAAACTCCACCTCGACGAGATCGGGAAGGATTTCCGTCCTACGCTCGAGCCCCCGGGACCAGTCCGCCAACCTTCAGAATTTGATCCTATGCAAGGTGTGCTCATACGTTATCCGCTCGGAATATCAACTGCAATTGTTGCAGAAATGGCTGAAGATGTGATAGTTTATTGCGTGGTTTCATCCGGCTCTCAAACCACTGCATATAACACTTTCAATAATGCCGGTGTGAATATGAGCAATGTCGAATTTCTTATTACAAGTTCGGATTCATACTGGATTCGCGATTATGGTCCTTGGTTTATTTTTAATGGAAACAACGAAGCCGGAATTACAAATTTCACCTATAACCGACCACGTCCAAACGATAATGCTATTCCCACTTTCTGCGCGACCTATTTCGGGATCAGCGTATATAATATGGGGCTGACTGCAACAGGCGGCAATTATATGACAGACGGGCACGGCATATCAGTTTCGACAGACCTCATATGGGAAGAAAATCCGAGCTTAACCCACGCCGAAATCAACACACTTGTTGAAGACTATCTTGGCATAGAAACGTACCATGTTGTTCCAGATGTAAATGGAGAGTACATTAAACATGTTGATTGCTGGGGAAAATATCTCAGCCCTACTCAGATTCTCATTCGTGAAGTTCCCACATATCATTCCCAATATGATGAGATCGAAGCTGCGGTTGATTATTTTGAAGCTCAGCCGAGTTGTTATGGCACAAACTACGAAGTTCCGCGTGTAAACACACCAGATAATCAGCCATATACAAACTCACTCATTTTAAATAATAAAGTACTGGTGCCGATCACTGGAAGTGCGTATGATGCACCTGCAATTGCATCTTACGAATCAGCCATGCCAGGTTATGAAGTACTCGGTTTTACCGGCTCATGGCAATCTACCGATGCATTGCACTGCCGCGCGATGGGCGTTACAGATCAGGGAATGCTCTACATCTACCATGTCCCCATTACGGATACTATAAGCACATCTGATGATATTACTATCACAGCCAGCATTTTTGCGTATAGCGGAGAATCATTGATTTCAGACTCTCTCCTTGTGTATTGGAAACGCTCAACGGATATTCATTTCAGTGCGCTTCCTTTACATCAAATTTTTGGAAACTTCTTCTCGGCAAGCATTCCTGCACAGCTAAATGAAACCATCATAAATTATTATATTCATGCAGCAGATAACTCTGGTAGAAGTGAGAATAACCCATATATCGGTGCGCCAATGGCATATTCCTTCTATGTGGTGAACTCCGTCTCTGTAGATGAACCACAGCAGAACATGATCACAGAAGCCACGAATTATCCCAATCCATTTAGCGGAAATACGACTATTGCTTTTACACTAAAAAATCACACATCCGACGACATCAAAATTGGAATTTATAACGTGAGAGGACAGCTTGTAAAAATCCTATCCGCACAATCAGGAAATGAACTCGTCACAGCACAATGGGATGGTTCAGACCAATCTGGAAAAAGTGTTCCTGCTGGCGTATATTTCTACAGGATAAACCTCGGGGGAATAACCTTCACACAAAAAATGATGAAGGTGCGATAACTATTTTATTTAAGAATATCGAACACCGATTACAGATTAAGTGCCGTTCACAAGTGCAACTTAGGAATGAGAGAAAAATCGCCTCCTGATTGATTCAAAGCCCTCTGGTTACCAAGTTGGACTTGGTAACCCTTAAATCATAAGTGCCGTTCACAAGTGCAACTTAGGAATGAGAGAAAAATTACCTCCTGTTAAAAATCCATGTCATTCTCCCCGACTGTTGAGGATCGGGAATCCAGATGAGAATTAATCGTAAATCAATATTCAATATCCAATATTCAAAGGATTAAATGCGATTCAGCTTCTGTAAATGTTCCCTGTAGGTTTTGGAAAATATGTGCCTTTTATTTTTCCCTGCAAAAAAGAATAAATAGTCTGTGTCTTGTGGATGCAGCGCAGCAAGGATTGACTGGATGCCGGGATTGCAGATCGGCGTCGGCGGAAGTCCTCTATACAAATATGTATTATAATCTGATTGTATTTTAAGATCATCATAATAAATTTTCTTGCGGGAAATCCGATTCAATTCCAGCGCATAGGCAACTGTAGGATCTGCTTGCAGAGGCATCCTCTCTTTCAATCTTTTATTATACACTCCAGCAATAAGCGGTCTTTCGTCATCATAAATTGCCTCTCTCTCGACGATTGATGCCATGATTAGCACATCATATAACGAGTCGAAAGATAGCGGGTTCGGATGAACATTTTCAAACTGCAAAAAGAAATTATCGACCATCATTTTAATGATATATTCTTCATCAGCAAAATATGGAATGTAATATGTTTCAGGAAAGAGAAATCCTTCAAGATTCTGTATCGGTAATCCTAAGCTGTCAATATATGAGGAATCTGAACAAAGTGACATGAAAATGCTGTAATCAACTAATTCCTGGCTCGCGAGCAAACTTGCAACACGGCGGACGGTGTATCCTTCTGGTACAGTAATGCGGTTGGTCACCACCTCTCCGCTAGTGAGTTTGTGGAGCACATCAATAAAAGAATATTTCCCGGTGAAATTGAATTTGCCATATCGGATCTGCTTGCCGCCCGGCAATAATTTGTTTGCCACGAGAAAGAGTGTTGCAGACGAAATGATCTCCTTTTGTTCCAGCTTTTTTGCGACCTGAAATACAGATGAACCCTTTTGGATATCTATTGTTTTATTAAGGATCGGATATTTTACATACAAGCTTGTGATGGTGAAATACAAAAAATACAGAAGGACAAAGATCAATACTACGAAAAATGCTTTTCTCATATTTTTATATTATTCGGTATGATGCTCAAGGTAATCTTGCAGAAGCACGGAAGCTGCAAGTTGATCAACTTTATCCCGGTTTTTCTTGAGCTTCTTGTTCGCCTGGTTCATAAGAGCAACTGCTGCTTTTGTTGTATAAGATTCATCCCACAATGTGATCGGGATTGAAATATGATGTGAAAGCATTGCAATAAAATCTTTCACATCTTTTGATTTTTTTGAATCAGTTCCGTGGGGATTAAGTGGATTTCCGACGATAAGAAAGCCGACATCCTGGTCTTTGACTATACCGACAATCTCTTTCACCACGTCCGGAGTTTTTTTTGTATCAATTGTATGATAGGGAAAAGTAATAAGTTGTTCCGGATCAGAAAGAGCGACTCCGATACGCCGTTCTCCATAATCCAATGCCATTAATCGTTTCAATTCTCTGCTGCTCTTCCTGTTTTATATCACTCGTGTGATTTTTTTTTGCTCGGACGATGTTTCTCTTTTTGTAAGATCTTTATATCTTCAATTCTGAATTTTATATCTTCTATTGATTGCTTAATTTCATCTATTTCTTTGAATATATCAGCAATATATTTATCATTATTAAATTCCGATTTCTTGCTATAAATATATTCACCAATATCCTTCAAATTACTGTTTACCTTTGCATTTTTTTTGGCAATATCAATCTTAAGTTTAGAAATTTTTGCTACAAACTCAACTTTATTTGCCACAGTGGAAAACACACTACCGACTTCACTTTTAACTTTTTTTAACATATCTTTTGTTTCCATTTTGCTTACCTCCACACAACTTAGTTTTATTATCTATAATAATGTCAATAATTTTCAGTTAACTCAATCATGCATACCCCCAAAATTTTTCATATACATACCAAAACTGTTTGTAGATCATAT
>CAYUTH010000159.1:0-5673 GCA_964447485.1 uncultured Candidatus Cloacimonadota bacterium
ATAAATTATACTTTGAAAAGGGAAACAGGAGTTTGTTTAGAAGTTTACAATATCAAAGGGCAATTAGTCGAAACATTATTTGAAGGGAACATCCAAGCAGGTGATCACGCTATCGAATGGAATTGCCAAAATGTTCCGGCAGGCGTGTATTTCTTGAAGATGAAAACCGATAATGACGAAAGCGTCCAAAAGATGGTTTTGTTGAAATAAGAAATAATTTATAAGTCTATAAAGGACTGTTGTGGAATAGTGCTTAATGCACCTCGGGAAGTATTTCGCAGCGGTCCTTTCATTTTTTGATTTCATATTCAACTTTACGATAGTATAGACCTGACTTTATCAAATTTCTTCGATCTTCCATTTTCCATTCTCCCTCCCCCTTCTAACCTTTTAACCTTCCAACCTTTAAACTTGCCAACTTTCTAACGTTCCAACTTTCTCACTTTTCAGCTTTCAAATCAATTTTTAGAAATCCTTGCGTATGATTTGACATTTCAAAACTTTTTCACTATTATATTAAAATCAATAAAAGGAGAATTCATTTGTTATGATCAAGGTTCAAAATCTCACAAAGGATTACGGACATTTGCGGGCGGTGGATAGCATCTCATTCACCATACCAAAGAGCGGCATCATCGGAATTCTCGGTCCAAATGGCGCGGGAAAAACAACCACTCTCAAGATGATGACCTGCTTCATGCCTCCAACAGAAGGGACTGTATTCATAGACGATAAGAACATCTACCAGAATTCAGTCGAGATCCGCAAAATGATCGGCTACCTTCCAGAGGGCTGTCCTATTTACACAGAGATGAATGTCGTTGATTTTCTCTATTTCATTGCAGAACTGCGCGATATTCCCAAAGAATCTGTGAACAGAAGAGTAAAAGAGATGATCGATTCCTGCGGACTGGAAGAAGTAGTAGGAAAAGAAATAGGGGAGTTATCAAAAGGATACAAACAGCGTGTCGGACTTGCTGCCGCACTCATTCACGACCCTGATATTCTCATCCTGGACGAACCGACTTCCGGGCTCGATCCCAATCAGATCGCAGAGATACGCTCACTCATCAAGCAGCTTGGAAAAGAAAAAACAGTGCTTGTCTCCACTCATATTCTCAGTGAAGTGGAAGCGATATGCGAGCGCGTGATAATTATCGACAGAGGAAAGATCGTTGCCGATGCATCCCTCCAGGAAATTCAAAATTCTTTCCACAATCAGAACAGGATCTATTTTGAAATCCAATCTAAAAAAGATACCGAAATCCTCCCGGAATTTGAAGCGATAAAAGGTGTCGAAAGCTTGCAGCTCTTCAGTAAGCACGATGATGAGCTCATCACAAAATTCTTCATTAATTATTCCAAAGAGATGGATATCCGTCCTTCGCTTTATGAGTTTATCAAGAAGAACAAGGACTGGACTATTCTTGAAATGAGAACAGAACAACACAGTCTTGAGGATATTTTCAGACAATTGACTGAAAAAGGAGAGGAGGTCGCACATGCATAATATCATGACCATCGCAAAACGCGAAATAAAAAGCTACTTCTTTACCCCTATTGCCTACATTCTCATTTCCGTTTTCCTGCTCATTACCGGCTGGTTTTTTGCAACAGAGCTCTTCCTTGTCAACGAAGCTACTATGCGAAATATTTTCGCACTCACTCCGCTTATATTCATTTTCTTTATTCCAGCAGTCACCATGCGCTCGATCTCGGAAGAAAAACGTTCGGGCACGATCGAGCTTATTTGCACCTCGCCCGTAAAGGACTCGCAGATCGTGCTGGGGAAATTCTTTGCAGCATTCTCACTACTCGTTGCCACTATTTTCTCAACAATTATCTATGTGATAATACTTCTCATTCTCGGCAAACCCGATGGTGGAGTCATCGTCTCCGGATATATTGGATTACTTTTTATGGGCTCTGCTTATGCAGCGATCGGCATTTTCGGAAGCACGATCTCAAAGAACCAGATCGTGTCATTCATTGTGTCATTCTTTATCATTATGATACTCTACCTGCTTGATAAATTCATGTATTTCATTCCCACATGGCTTGGTTCTATTCTTCAATACATCAGTGTTGATTATCATTTTCAGAATATTGCACGCGGTGTGATAGATTCGCGCGATATCATCTACTACCTCTCACTGATCTTCATATTTCTCTTCTTTGCATGGAATTCGCTCACCAAACGAAAATATCTCTCAACGTAGAAAGGAGCACATCATGGGAAAATTAAACAATACAACAAAAATAATATTAGTGTTCGTGATCGTGGTTCTTATTAATCTTATCTCTCTCTACCTTTTTACAAGAATAGACCTCACCGCAGACAGAAGATTTTCCATCTCAAATTACAGTAAAGAATTGGTAAGAAATCTCGATGATAAATTTACCATAAAATGTTACTTTTCTAATGATATTCCTTATCCCTACAATACTATACGCAGGGATGTGAAAGATAAACTCGAAGAGTTCAAGGCATACGCCAGCAGATATTTCCAATTTGAATTTGTGAAAGCTGAAGATGAAGAAAACCTGGCATTGGATGCACGAAATTTTGGCATTCCTGAAATTCAGCTTAATACCATAGAAAACGACCAGATACAGATCAAAAAGGTCGTGATGGGAATGGTCTTCATGTATGAAGATAAGACGGAAGTGCTTCCCATTGTGCAGGATACAAAAAACCTGGAGTATGAGATCGCTTCAAAGATGAACAAGCTGATAAAATTAGCGCTGCCCACTGTTGCATTTCTGCAGGGACATGATGAAATTCTCTTCCCGGATAAGATGCAGACGATCCAGCAGATGCTTCAGGCAAACTATAATTTGAAACCTGTAAATCTGAAAGAAGATCCGAAAGGATTGGATGATACGGAAATACTTGTGATCGCAGGTCCCAAAACTGTCATTCCCGATGATGAGAAATATCTCATTGATCAGTTCATTATGGATGGAAAAAAGGTGATGTTCCTCATTGAAAATATTCAGGCAGACATAAATTCAGGTCAGGCAACGTTCTATGAAAATGATATGAATGACTGGTTCAGGCACTACGGATTCGAGATAAAAAGAAATCTCATATTTGATGCGAAATGCTCTTCCATACAGGTGCGTCAGCAATACCAGGGCGGGTACAGCATTAGCTATATTCAATACCCATTCATACTGGATCTGGTAAATCTGAATAGAGACAATATCATAGTAAAAGATTTAAAATCAGTCATGATGGCATTCGCAAGTTCTGTTGATACAGAAGCTGCTATGAATGACAGCTTAGATGTGACATGGCTTGCACGCACTTCGGAGCGATGCGGAACACAGGTCGGCACGCTGAATATTAATCTTCAATACAAGATACCTATCAATCAATATAACAGAGCTCATCTGCCAGTTGCCGCGATCCTTATGGGAAAATATAACAGTTACTTTGCAGACAGAGGGATGCCGGACAGTATCGATACATCCGGCTTTATGATGAGCGGTGCGACATCGCGCATCCTTGCAGCAGGGAATGCAAGCTTCATTATGGATGATTTTGCAAACCAGAATAATGCAACCTTCTTTGCCAATGTTGTGGACTGGATGGCTCAGGAAAAAGGGCTTATTGAGATTCGTTCCAAAAATATTGCTGCCCGACAACTCAAAGAAGTTTCTGATGGCTCAAAAGGGACAATAAAATTCATCGCTGTTCTCCTTCCTCCAATTCTTGTGATACTGATCGGAATCCTTTTCTGGCGTCTTAAAAAAGCCCGGTATGCAAGAATTCAACGCTATATGGGGGTGTAGGATGAAAAACGGAAAATTCAGCATTCATCAGGAGGAGCTCAAATGAAGAAATCATTGATCTGGCTCATAGTCATTGTCGTTATACTTGCAATTTTATATTTCGTGATAAAAGGCATTGAGCCGAAACTCGAGCGGGGTGAGGGCTCCGGATTTGCAGGATTCACAAAAGATGGTGTCACGAAGATTGAGATCACAAGTCCTGCAGGAGAAAATGATGTCACTCTCGAAAGAGATGATGTCTGGGAGATCAGCTATCCTATTGAATATAAAGCTGATGATAAAGCTATTGCGAGACTCATAAAAACTCTTACAGATATGAACTTTGTCACTATTGTTTCTGAAAATCCCGAAAAACAGGACATATTTGAAGTGACTGAGGAAACAGGTCGCGATATTAAGATTTACAAAGAAGATATGCTGGTGCTTCATTTCTTTGTCGGCAAAACCGATCAGTCGAGAATGAATACCTATATCAGGGAAGCAAATTCAGATAAAGTTTTTGCAGTTCATGGAAATCTTACCTATACCTTTAATCATCCAGTTGACCAGTGGAGAGATATGTCGATAGTCAGCATTCCCGAAAATGATCTTCAGCAGCTTGAGGTTGTATGGGGAGATACTACTGTCGTGTACACGCTTATCGACACATTGTGGTCGATAGTACAGGATGATGAGTACATGGAACTGCACAAGAAAAAACTTTCCTCGGTTATAAAAGCGTTCTCGCCGTTGCGCGCTTCCGGATTCCAGGATGAACCCGTAGAATTTGATTGGAAAAATCCGGATGTTATTTTGTATATCCGTTCTTTGAGCGGACCTGAATATGTATGCCGATTCATCACAAAGGATGATAAACAGTACTATGCAAAACAGGATGATTCCGAGCAGGTGTTCCTCGTCTCGAAATATATCGCTGACAGATTTAAGAAGAAGTATTCTGATTATCAGAAAATGTAGGAATACTTCAAAAAATATAATGAAGACCTTTGAGTTAAACTCGAAGGTCTTTTTTTTACTCAGAAGAAACATTTGCCACTAAGACACTAAGACACAAAGAAATATAATTTCTCTGGCTACTAAGCCAAAGCTTGGTATATCCAAGATGCGTCACCAAGCAGGGGCTTGGTAACGAGGAGTTGGAAGTTGGGCATGATTATGAGAAATGAGAGGTTGAACTTGGTAATGAGGAATGAGAGAACGGGCTTTGTAACGAGAGTTGAGAGGTTTGGTTTTGGAAGCAGCAGTGAGAGATTGTCTCGTTCCCAAGTTGTACTTGGGAATGAAATCGTTGAGTGATAACCACATACTAACAATCATCTTCTTATGAAATATAGGTTACCAAGTTCAACTTGGTAACCAGGAATCGTGCTGGTGAGAATTGTGGCAAGACGTGTATACTTCTTGACAGCAAATAAGAATTAGTTCAAAAGAAATACATACAGGATGATTATGAAAAACTATATAAACGTTAATAACCAGAGACAAATATTTATAATGAGAAGACTCCATCATACGCTTACATATGCAGGTTCATCTGCTGCTCTTTTTGTTGGTTACCCTATAATTGGCTACTTTATTGTATTGAACATTCTAATCGTTACTGCAATTGTTTACACACCTTATCTGATCAAGACACTTATTGCATTAAAGAAATGGAGATGGGTCATAGCTTTCGGAATTATGGTTATTGTCCCGATGTTGCTGGTGTATACAATTTCATATCAAAGCATTTTTCGGTCTGTCTTTGCTTTTATCCCGCTATTAATGTTTTATATATTTTGCTGGGTTTTAAGATTCTGTATTCCTGATTGGATCGAGAAAATAGAATATTCAGAAATGAATTTTGATGAATGATACATAGAGAAAATGATGTTA
>CAYUTH010000160.1:0-5632 GCA_964447485.1 uncultured Candidatus Cloacimonadota bacterium
CATATTTCCTCCGATTTATTTCACTTTGTTTTTTAATAATTTTTTCTTCTTTTTCAATTCTTTCGCTTTTTTCTTATCAGCTTTCAGCTTTCTATGGAAATCCGCATCCATCTCGTCAATCTTATTAATAAGATATTTCACATTATCTCTATTTTCAAGGGAACATGCAAATTTCTGATATTCTTCCGGCTTAAAAATAAGCTCTGCAAAAGGAGCGATCATATAAAGGATCTGGCTCGCAATAAAATTCAATGGCTTGAGTGATTCTATCAATAAAATCGCAGCAGAACCCATGCGTCTTTCAGCAATGAATTTTGCCGTTCTGTCCATTAATTCATGGGCATCTTCTTTTGTAACTTCTACAATAACATCTGCCATGGTTCACGCTCTCGCTAATGTGCATACGTAAATATGCTTCGCAAAATTTTCCTTTAATAAAAGGGCGATTGATTTCATAGTTGATCCAGTTGTCAAAACATCGTCAACTAATAAAAGAGATTTATTTCTTATTGTGCCAATATTTTTTATATGAAATGCATTCGCAACATTTTTCTCACGTTCGTGTCTTTTTAATTGTGTTTGTGTTTGTGTAAATTTTTTTCTTTTCAGCGCATTTTTTAAAATGGGAATATCCAACTTCACAGATAGTGCCTTTGCAATTATTTCAGCTTGATTGAATCCACGAAACCTTTTCTTTGTTTTATGAAGTGGAACCGGGATAATGTAATCTGTATCAGAAATAAACGAATATGTTGAGATAAGCTCAGCAAGCTCAGAGCCAAGATACGTTCCTATTTTCTTGAATTCATTATATTTGAAATGATGTATCATGCGTTGAATGGGCAGGTTAAAAGAGTATGCACACACGACTTCATCAAAGGGATATTCCTTTTTGCATTCTTCGCAGATGAGAGTATTGAGAGTATCTTTATTACAAAAAGTACATGAATTGTGTGAAACAGGAACCATCTCTTCCGAGCATTTCTCACAAAGAATTTGTGAATTCTCGATTCGTTTATTGCAGGAATAACACTGGGGAGGATAGAAAAGATTGGATAGGGAGTTCAGTAAGTTCATTTCTTAATAAATCTTTTAATAGAGAGGAAAATCTGCTGACCATCTGTGACACCGCAGACCGGATCGGAAGTGCGTTCAGGATGCGGCATCATGCCAAGGACGTTGCCTTTTTTATTTATTATGCCTGCAATATTGAGAAGAGAGCCATTGGGATTTGCGCTATCATTCACGCAACCTTCTTTGTCGCAGTACTGAAAAACGATCTGTTGGTTATCCTGCAATGATTTCAGTCCGTCTTCATCAATAAAGTAGTTACCATCATTATGCGCAATTGGAATATCGAGAACCTGGTTATGTTCAATAATGTGAGTAAAAGGTGTTGACGCATTTACCACTTTTACATATTGATGCTTACAAATGAAGAGCAATGATTTGTTTTGAAGGAGTGCGCCGGGAAGGAGCTTGGTTTCTGTAAGCACTTGAAAACCATTACAAATGCCGATCACAAGTCCACCTTTATGGGCAAAAGAAATAACTTCCTTCATAATAGGACTGAACTTTGCAATCGCACCAGCGCGAAGATAATCTCCATAGGAAAATCCGCCGGGTATGATTATGCAGTCCGGAGCTTTGAGTGCTGTGTCCTTGTGCCACACATAGTCTACTTCATCCCCCATCAGATTTTTGGTAACAAAATATGCATCATAATCACAGTTGGAGCCGGGAAAAATAATTATATTGTACTTCATATTTTAACTCTAATTTGTTGAGTTCAAACGAGTTACATTATTCGTCATGAATATCATAATGATAGGTTTCAATATTTGGATTTGCCAGGACTTTATCGCAGATCTCATCAATTTCTTTTGAGATATCAGCATCTTTTTCAGCTTTGACAGTCACTTCGAACATCTTGCTTGCACGAACTTCAGTAATATTATTATATCCAAGTGTATGCAGCGCATTCATAATAACTTTGCCCTGCGGATCGAGCACTTCCGGTTTTAGGGTGACATATATTGTTGCTTTTTGCACATTTACTCCTACATATTAATAGATTTAACCACGAAAAACACGAAAAAGACGAAAATGGATTTTAAGAAAATTATTCTATTAAATTTCATGTTAATAATATCGTGTTTCATAATAAATCTTCTATACATTAAATACTCTGGAAAATATCGCATCGACATTATCGGTGAATTTATCTAAACTGAATATTGAGTTAATCTCATCTTTGTTAAAAGAGGAATTGAATTCATTATTTCGCACGAGAATTTGCTTAAAATTTTCTTTAGTATCCCAGCATTCCATGGCAGCTTTTTGCACTATTTCATATGCTTTTTCACGTGAAATACCTTTTTTCGCAAGTGCAAGAAGCACAGATTGGCTATAGATCAGTCCATTTGTAAAATGTATATTTTCAATCATTTTTTCTGGAAATACTACGAGATTTTCAATAAGTGTCGTCGTTTTGACAAGCAGATAATGTATCAGAGAAGTAGAGTCAGGAATGATTATTCTTTCAACTGAAGAATGACTTATATCCCGTTCATGCCAGAGTGCATTATTCTCGAAAGCCGTCATTGCATTGCTGCGCAGGATACGTGCAAGACCGCAGATACGCTCAGCAATTATCGGATTTTTCTTATGAGGCATTGCAGAGGAACCTTTCTGTCCTTTTGAGAAATTTTCCTCAACTTCATGCACCTCTGTACGTTGGAGGTGCCTGATTTCCAGGGCGATTTTTTCAAGTGTGCTTCCTATAATAGCTATCGCAGAAAGATATTCTGCATACCGATCTCTTTGGATAACTTGCGTAGAGATGCTTACCGGCTTTAATCCAAGTTTTTGGCATACATATTTTTCCACTTCCATAGATAAATGAGCATAGTTGCCAACTGCGCCCGAAATTTGCCCAACTGAAATTGCTTCAATCGCTCTTTCCCAGCGAATAAGATTTCTATGCATCTCATCATACCACAAAGCAAATTTAAGTCCGAAGGTTGTTGGCTCAGCATGAATACCGTGGGATCGCCCGATGCAGAGTGTATCTTTATACTTATAGGCGCTCTCTTTAAGCACTTTCATACAAGACGTGATCGATGTAAGAATTATTTCTCCTGCCTGTTTCATCAGAAGCGAATTTGCTGTATCGATCACGTCTGAAGATGTCATTCCAAGATGAATATAACGTGCTGAAGGACCCACATATTCAGCAACATTTGTAAGAAAGGCAATCACATCATGATGAACTTTATTTTCTATCTCGTTAATTTCAGAAACCTTGAAGTGTGCTTTTTGTTGAATATTCTTGAGATCAACATCTGGAACTAAACCCAGTTTGTTCATAGCTTCAGTTGCTGCGATCTCGACATTCAGCCAGGTTTGAAATTTGTTTTCAAGACTCCACAATTGAGCCATTTCCGGTAATGTATATCTTGAAATCATAGTTCCTCTATTCGTCTTCTATTATTTCTATCGGTATGGTGAGGTCGATCTCATTTGCGTCGATCTGCACATCTTTGGGTACCTCGAAATCAAAGATGCTATCCGGATAATGAGAAAAATCCCATTTATCAATCTCGAGCGAGATTATTTCAATTTTATCCTGGAGCACGGTGATGTGATACGGCAGATTTTTTTTATAATTGGAAAACTGGATACGAATTTCACGTATCTGCACAACTTCAAGATGAAATTTCTTATCAAAGATGTAATACACTCCATTGAAGGGTGAGGTCATATAATATCCGAAATTCTCAACGACATCATGACTGGCAGCAATACTTTGCACATTTAGAAGCGAATCTACAGGGATTAAGCGGGTTATCGTAAGTCGTTTCTGGTCAGGAATAAAAACATTCACAAAATTATTCTGAAGCACGATCTGAGCTTTGGGAGCTGGTGAAAGACCTAAAATTCCACCTGAAAAAACATCAATTCTCATATTTGAATCCTTTTTCCGCAGCAGGAAATTTGTCTTTATTTCATAGCCCTCATAATTGATATTTGCCAAACCTTCTGCTTTGCATTCTTTTAAATAATTAAGATTTTCAATGATCTTATTTTGAATTTCAAACGTATTGTATCTGCCAGATTTCACAGAACTGCAACCGACAAGAAATAATATGACAGCCATTCCTGGAATGATTTTATTCATTGTTTTGATCCTCTTTAATAACAGGCACCTTTCTTTTTCTAAAAATAGAAATATAGCCGATTATTCCTGCGATAATCATGAGTGAACTCAGAATTTGTCCCATTGTCATAAAGCCGATGAGATGACCGAGATGTGCATCTGGTTCTCGGACAAATTCAACGAGAAATCGAAAGAGTCCATACAAAAAAATGAAGCTCCAGAATACAAATCCTTTTCGTACATTCTTTTTTATCAGTATAAATAATATGACGAAAAGTAAAATGCCTTCGAGGAATAATTCATAAAGCTGAGAAGGATGTCGCGGAACCTCTTCTCCGGGGAATAGCATACCCCACGGAAGATTGGTCGCTCTTCCGTAAAGTTCTCCATTGATGAAATTTCCCAGTCTTCCAAGTGCAAGTCCGATCGGTGCGACTACCACGGTTGGATCTGCTAATTTATAGAAATCATAATGATATTTTCTGCAGAACATATATCCGAATAAAATTGAAGCGATCATTCCACCATGGAATGACATTCCCCCATGCCACACAGCAAAAATTTCAAGTGGATGTCGAAATATTTCCTGGAAATTATAAAAAAGCATGTAGCCAAGTCTGCCGCCAATAATCACTCCAAGCATAAGATAGAAAAACAGGTTTTCAAAATCAGCTTTTTTGATGTGAACATCTCGTTTTTTGTAGAGTTTTTTCAAAAGGAAATAGCCAATAGCAAATGAAATAAGGTACATAAGTGCATACCATCTTATTTCAAAAGGTCCAATGGTAAGAGACCCAACCGAGAATTCGGGAATGGTTGCAAGCGATGGATTTATTTCCGGATAAGGTATCATGCAACTGACTCCATTTTTCTTTTAATAGCAGTATACCAGAGATCATACAACTCATTGATATCACACGAGATAAGGTCATTGATCTGAAATTTCTTATTAGCAACTTTTCCAAGTAGTTGATAAGGAGCACCATGTTTTTTAATTATTCGTACAAGAAAAGGAATATCATTTTCTTCGACAGACACGACAATTCTCGAATGCGCTTCACCAAAAAGTTCGAAATCAGCGCGATGAGTGAATTCCATATTGATATGAGCTCCGAGTAATTCGTCCGGATTAAAACAAGATTCGGCTAACGCAACTGCCAATCCGCCTTCCGAGCAATCATGAGCAGATTTTATAATTCCTTCTCGGATAGCTTCATAACAAATGTCCTGGATTTTTTGTTCAAATTCGAAATCTACTTTAGGTGCATGTCCGGCGATCATATGATGCTCAACTTCCAGGTATTCTGATCCGCCAATAGTATCACAGGATTTTCCCAACAGGAAGATCGCATCTCCGGCATTCTTAAAATATTGAGTTGTGGCTAAATTAATATCTTCCAATAATCCTATCATCCCAATAGTAGGAGTCGGGTATACTGCACTTTTTACTGTTTCATTATAAAAACTCACATT
>CAYUTH010000161.1:0-5627 GCA_964447485.1 uncultured Candidatus Cloacimonadota bacterium
ATTTATGTAATGTGCTTGATGGAAAACTCAGGAAGTATGATATTTCAGAAACTGGTGATCCACCATTGATTTTCACTTTCAATGAAATACTACAGGAATGCAGTTTTGATGTAAAGAATGGATTTGGGTATCTTCTAACTCAAGAAACACACCCTCAAAAACTGTATATTATTGATGGTTTATATAATAATAATCCTTCAATTACAAATACATTAAACAATTTCTCGAACTATACGTATGCACCTTTCATTCAAATATGTGGAGATTATTTATGTATTCGCTATTTGTCGGATTACTATGAGACAAAATTCTATTCATTAGATGAACCGGATGATCCGCAGTATGCTTTTCGATTAGAAGTTCCTTCAACAAATTCATGGCCAGAGATATATGATAACCTTATTTTTTCAAAAACAGATAACGTGGGTTTTGTTTATGATTTGAATGAATCGAAGAATGATACTCTCCATTACATAGATTATTTCCCGGGACTCTTTTGGATGTACGATTATGATTTTTATGATGTGGGAGATACACATTATCTATTTGTAACAGAGCAATCCAGTATCGGGGTGTACGAATTTAGTTACAGCTATGGTATCGATGACGAACCGGAAGAACCCGAGCAATTTTTCACAAGCTATCCCAATCCCTTCTCAAACTCGACCAATATTTCATTTAATGCAACTACTAATTTACACGAATTGTCACGAATTAAAATTTATAATATCAAAGGTCAGCTCATCAGAGAATTAAAAATTCAAAATTTAAAATTAAAAATTAGTGAAGCGGTCTGGGATGGACGTGATGATAATGGCAACGAAGTGGGCACGGGAGTGTATTTCTATAAACTCAACAACAACGATGAACATATAGGGAAGGTAGTGAAGTTGCAATAAAGGATTAAAAGGAAATATAATGAAAAAAAGTATGGTATTAATGGCACTCTTAATATTATTATTTAACTTGTGTTTTGCTCAGAACCCGACTCTTGAAAAAATAGTCGAATATCCGACAGGTGGGGAATATTACGATAAAGATGATCTATGCGTTAAAGATCAACATCTCTTTGCTGCATCCTTTTACGGATTGGAGATATACGATGTTGAACAGGACGCTCCAGCACAGTTGATCAGCAGACTACCTCTACCGGGAGAGGCGCGAGCGATTGAAGTAAAAGACAACTATGCCTATGTGCAGTCCGTGTCATACTATGAAGGATATACAATACTATTTAAAATTGATATAGCAAACGTCTATGAGCCCTTCGTTGTACAGAGCATTAATAATGAGAATGTAAGCGGTTATGCTCAGATCGATGCTTATAAAGATTTTATTATATTAAAGAATCATGATATTAACTATAATTATTACTATAGTATTTACAGCATCCCCGAGTTAGAGTTTATTCAAAACTATTATTGTTCCGGTGTGTTTATGAAATTAAATGATTCGTTAGCATTCAAGGGATATATTGGAGAGACATTCACGCTTTATGACATGATTGATCCAGAGAATATTACCGAGATCGATCAGGTTGACTTTAGTGCGGGAGGTATTTCAATAAATAATATACAACCAGTAAACGATACGATCCTTGCGTGCATTGGCTTTGATGGAATCTCCTTTTGGAATTATTCGGAAATTCACGATATACAATATATATCAACGATTTATTCAACAGGGAATGAAAACTGGGCAAATTATTTATATAGTAGTAGCAATATTGTTTGCGTTTTGCGCACTGGTCCGCCAGGATTAACATCCATTGATATATCAGATATTTATTATCCTTTTGTGGTAGATTGTATTGACTTTACCGAACATATTTTTTTTCATACTGCTCTTGATATCACCGGTGTAGGAAATTCGATTTTTACAGGTGAATATTACTTCATGAACCAGGTGCTTTGTAATGACGGATATTTTGGCGAACATTATATTATAAACGAGTATTATGGGCAACATGGAGGTGATGTTAATAATGATTATTTATATGTAAATTTTATGGATGGATTGAAGATCTATGATGTTTCATCTTTACCTGATATTGTGCCCGTTGATACGTTATATACAGACCATGTATTATACTCCATGCAAAGAGTAGAAAATTTCCTATTTTTATTGGATTATACTGATTATAAAATTCTTGTACTCGATATTACGGATCCCCTTTCTCCAACGGTAAGGAATGAGGTTTATGTTACAATTTCCGGCTCTATTCTTCTTACGGATTCTCCCTATGTAATATACTATATAAGAAAAGATAATAATAAATTGTATAAATATTCAATCCCCGAGCCAAACGCATATACGTTGAATTTTCAATACAACCTAAACCATGCAGGAAAAGGATTTATTTATAACGATTATTTATACTATATTATAGAAAACACGAAAGGATCTGATTTACTCATTTATGGTGGGTTGGCTGAGAATGATCCGGAACTTATCACAATGATCGAGGATATTGGAGGAGGAGTTGAATGGTTGCGAATGAAGAATTATGATAATATATTTTATCTGAGCGAATGGGATGATTGGGAAGGAAGCACAATGTTTTATGAGATAGGAGAACCGACTGAGATCACATATAAGTTCAGTACACCCCAAAGGTGTGACGGTGAATTCTTTATTGATGGAGACTGTCTATTTACCGGAGGTAAGTTTTCTCATATTTATATTTTTGACCTTGAAACTGCATCCGGGTTAGTTGAGCCAATGGCGGATTATCAGGATTATGGCAGTAATTTGTATTGTAAGGAATATGAGAGTAACGGACAGAAATACCTTTATCGTTTTCAAAGTACGGCGTTTTCAATATATGAGATTCAAGGTTACGGAGTAGATGATGAGCCGGCAGTAGAAAACGAACCAATAATATGCAGTCCCAACCCCTTCACCACCTCAACCACAATCTCATTTTCAGGAAAAATAAATCCACACGAATCTTCACAAATTAAGATTTATAATGTAAAAGGACAAATGGTAAAAACAATCACATCGTTCCCAAACGGGGGTTTAGGAACGAGAGAGGTGGTTTGGGATGGGAAGGATGAAAGTGGAAAAGAAGTGGGTGCAGGTATTTATTTGTATAAAGTAAGTTTTGAAGATGACAACATTGTAAAGAAAATAGTAAAGATCAGATGACTTATTGTTTCATATTTCTTCGTAATAGGAATATAGAGATGATATATGATAAAAGAGATAAATAATTAATAAAGGAGGTATTGCTTATGATGCCGTTGCGAACAACCATCTTTACGAGATTGTGAATTATTGCTTATAAACAAAATAAAAAAAGGAGAACACTATGTTTACTATGCAATTTAAAACAAAACTGGTCGTTTTGACCATTCTATTTACATTTCTATTTACCACATTATTGTTCGCAGAGTGCGATATGATGGCTATGATAGCAAGAAAAGGTCATCACATATCATGGTTGGATTCTTGTATTAATGATTGGAATGATCCATATGACTTCTTTCAATTTTTAAAGGATCGTTCTAATCCAAATATTCAAGACGATGGTTATGGGATTATATATTATCCCGAAAGTGGTGGTTTTTATTTTAATAAATATGACTATTATGACATAGGTAATCAAGCATGGTTTAAGACAAATCAAGACGTTGATGGAAATTGGCACGAAGATTGGACATGGTATGGTGATACACATCAGCATTATCAATGGGTTGACGATGAACCGTTAGATATTGCAGAAAATATTATAATGGAAAATGACACTGAAGCTTCAATAATTCTAGGGCACGACAGAAATGGATGCGGCTGTAATGGTAATCATCCATTTTGGTTGGAATTAAATGGTAAATACTATACTTTTGAACATAATGGTTATGTCGGTAGTCTGATTCAAACATTTTATGATAGAATAGAAGAACTACACCCAGGTTGGTTTTCTACTTATGAATCAAACTGGGAAGGAGACCCAAATAGTATTGATGATTGGATAGACACCGAATTGTATTTTCATTATATATTAGCAAACATCGAAGCTGCTGGTGATGATGTAATTCAAGGAATATACAATGCATTGATTTATCCGCCTGTTAATATCATAGGAAATTATTGTACTGCTAATTTTATTCTCTCCGACGGCATTACTATATATGCATATAGAAGGACATACCAAAATGGAAATAGTATGAATCTTGAATGTCAAGGACATTCAAATTTTTGGAGCATTAAAACACAACAAGATGCTGGTACCTCATTGTCCGCAAACGACTTAGCAATCATTTCTCCTTATGGTGATATCGAAATTATTAATTTAGTTGATCCTCCAACATTCTTTTCCGGTACAATTTCGCAAAATACAACTTGGAATTCAAATGTATTAATAACTGATGACATTATTATTACAGAGGGGGTTACACTTAATATAGATGCAGAAGCAGCTTTTATTTCTCATTGTACATTCACTATAAACGGTACGGTAAACCTTCAAGATGATTCAAACCTTAAAATTAATCATAGTTCAGAAGTTCTAGTAGAAAATAATGGTCTCCTTTTTCTTGACTGGGGCAGCACGATAACCGGTGTAACTCCAACAACCTATGAAGCGACACCTCCGGGACAGCAAACTGGTGGTGAGGACGCCATTCCGGGTGATAGAATTATTGCTCAGAATGGGGGTATCATTACTACAAACGATGATTATCAAAATCCTGGTTCTGGAATTACAATCGGATCTGGATTACCAGAAGGTGATGAACAAATATGGGATGGGATTCTCATACAGAATCCATCTGCGGACGATAACTATTGGTTCGTTAACTGTGATATATCCTGGATAAGGAAACTCTCAATAGAAAATGTGGGGCTGAGTTCAAAGAATACTGCAAGCTTAAAGCTGTATCAATCGGATTTTCGTCATTCCGGACAGATAGTTGCACGGGACGGTCATCTGTTGTATATCCATGGCTCAGAAGATAATATGTGCTATGTTCAAGAAAATTCACCAATACCCATTACGGCTTACGAATCTCCTGTCGATGTTAGCTATTGTTGGGTTGGGGGAATATCAGAAGGTGACGGACTTGAAAACGGCGGTGGTATTTATCTTTATGATTCAGCAAGAGAGAATTCTATAATCAACAACTGTAATTTTATGTATAACAACAGTGATGGTGTTAAAATAAACGGTGTTTCATTTGCAGAATTTAATAATAATAATATCGAAAATAACACCAGATTTGGTATGTTATGCTATCCTGGAACTATATTTGATTATTATTATTTCAATGAAAATACTTTTAGAGATAATGGATTTGCTGAGTTTGCTGGTTGGCAGGCAACCTTCAGAATGGACAATCCAAATGCAAATATCACAATTGAAGATAATGATTATGGTTCAGGTTCTGATCAATATCTCTTGATGGATATTTTATGGGATGGGATAAATCCTGTTGATATCAGGGGAACAAATATAACTGTCTCTGATCTTCCTCATCTCATACCATCCAATCTGGATGCCTGGATTTTTGGTGGAGATGTTGCAGATGAAAGATTAATGCTTTATTCTGCTTCAAGCGATATTAGTAATGGTAATTACACGGCAGCAGAACAAACATTACAGCAGATCATTGTAAATTATCCATTAA
>CAYUTH010000162.1:0-5607 GCA_964447485.1 uncultured Candidatus Cloacimonadota bacterium
AGTTTCCTCTTCACCATCCTGTTAAAAATGGTTGATTTGCCCACATTTGGGCGTCCTACTATTGCAACAATGGGTATAGACATAATTTATTAAAATACAGTGGGATTTTCGGGTAAAAGCTTGTCAAATAATTCGTGGACTGAGTATACATCATCCAGATAAATATTTATAGATGAGTGTAGTAGAGGAGGAAATAGAACACAGATTAACACTGATTTGGCTGATTAGCGCTGATTAAATATAAAAGAGAAATGAAAAAATTCTCCACCTGCTAAGACGTAGTGTAACTGGGACTGATGATTAAAATTCACTTATTTGAGATTCGCAATGCAGATTTCACACTCATGTTTAGCGCAGAATTGATAATAAAGTTGGATCATTCCCTGTTGCATTTGTAAGTTGATGCGGAAGCGGATGCCGTCTTTCAGAAGTGTGTGCATATAATGGGTAATGTAATTATCTGATAGTTTTGGAAGTTCGCCATACACTGTGGAGATCACTTTCTGCAATGTGTCATAATGCAGTGTTTCTGCATAGACATAACATATCGGCAAAATAATATTTGAGAAGATATCCCTGCATCGGGATGAACCAATCGAAGGATGATCCGCTTTATTTAATAAGCTTGAAAACTCATTTTCAATTTTTCGAGCATCAATTTTCTGTGTATCTCCATAACTAAAAAGTGCAATTATCGAGTTGATGAGATTTCCTTGCTCAAGAGCAGCGTAAAGAAAAGGTGCAATTTGCCAAAGTCTGTTCACAGGATGATTTTGTGGACGGCAACGGAAGAAATTCCAATCATCTTTGTGTAGTGTCTGATAAGATATTGCATGAAAACGATTATGAATCTTATCAAATCGATGCAAAAGATTTTCATCAATAAATGTTAAATTATATTCATGCAGATCAAGTCTGCACGTTATAAGGAGTATACAAAAGAAATCTTCGAAATCCTTAAATTCGTTTGTGAAAGTTTTCAATTTTTGAAACGGAAGCAGCTTTGCCAGCTTAAAGAAAGGCATTTTATTCTTACCGTATCCAAGTGCTTCGATTATTCCTTCATAAAGGATCTGGTTGAAATCTGAATTGTATAATTCAGCAGAAAAGCGTTTACTCTTTTTTAAAAAGCGTTCCTTACCCAGCTTAAGGAGTATGTTCTTAAGAACATCAGGATCGTGTAAATCTTTTACCAGAAGGCATTCAATCGTTTTCTTCTGAGAGGTGTCGAAAGGTTTTTGTCCATATCGTTTCCACAGTTTGTCTATCTGCTGATCAAGATTGGGCTGGAGTTCGAGGATGGGTATTTTGCTGCTGTTTTCTGAGATAGTAAATTCAGCATTTTGTTCATTTGAGAAGACGACGTGAAGAATGACGTTGTTATAATTTTTATCCTCATGATGATTGTGAGCTTTCCAATCATATTCATGCGTATGTATCTCGACATCTCCCTGCAGCTTTTTCCCATCAAACAGAATGATGCTGTTCACAAAATCAGGTCCGGCATCAGTATTCCATTTACCCTGAAAAAGTATTTCTAGCTTCTTTCCAGTGGCAGTTCCGATCGTATCTTTAAGATGCTGTTCATCCCAGATATGATATAAAAAATTTTCCGCAATATTTTTTTTCATGTGTCCCTCTTAATCATAATTGGATAGAAAAAAGTAATATTTATTTGTCAATTTTCTTGTAATGAATATATTTTTTTCATTAAAATTTGACACAAGATTTGTAATGCACAAATTAGTCGATAATTACAGAAAAAAATCCATCCATGGAGGCCTCATGACCAAAGCCGATTTAATTCAGGCAATTTCTCAGGAAACGGGAATAATATTAAAGGATACTAAAATTATCGTTGATGCACTCTTGGATAATATAAAGATCAGTATGATCAATGGAGAGCACATTGAACTTAGAGGATTTGGTACCTTTAAAAATAAGGTACGTAAATCGCGCATCGCACGTAATCCCAACACAAAGGACCTTGTTCATCTTCCGGAACGAGTGGTTCCTACCTTTAAGTTTTCAAAATTCTTTATTGATGAAGTGATGGATAACAACTAATCATTTTGGAGATTCAATGCCCTGCGGGAAAAAAAGAAAAAAAGCAAAAATCAATAAGCATAAACGTAAAAAGAGACTAAGAAAGAACCGTCATAAAAAGAAATAATGGTGCTTTGCTGGTTTGAATAGCACACGCATCAAAATTGGAGTACGGTATATGTACAAAATATTAGCGAAACTCAGTGCTATTGCTGCAGCTATATTATTACTTCTTGGAATAATAGATAAGATATTCTTTCCTCACAGCAATATCCTGTTGCAGCATGAGAACTATTTCATTGCTGCAAACCCTTTCATTTTGTTTGGGATATTCTTCCTCGTTGCATCTTATATGAAGTCTCGGAATAAAGAATAGTATAAAATTTCGTAACATCACATTTACTCAAAATACAATGGTCGGGATGGCCGGATTTGAACCGGCGACTTCTTCGTCCCGAACGAAGCGCGCTACCGGGCTGCGCTACATCCCGACAGGGAATCAAAACCTTTGTATAAGAATCATCTGTCAAGAAAAAGCGGTGCTACGCTATTCGCACAAGGTTAAGAATAAAGTGTTTGAGCTTTTCATTGACAAATATTACCGTCAGGATAAAATTTATTGTAAATAATTTAGGTTTTATGGATCTATGACAGAAAAAATTTTAGAAGAACAAGAAAATACATTACCAATAATTCCCACCAGAAATATTGTAATCTTTCCTCAAATGATCGTACCTCTTGTTATCGGAAGAACGCATTCGATCAAAGCAACAGAGGAAGCATACGGAAAAAATAAGATAATCTTCTGCGTTACACAAAAATCACCGGATACCCAAAAACCTCAGCAGGAAGATATGTATGATATGGGAGTGGTTTGCCAGATTCTGCAGATATTGAAAATGCCTGATGCGACCATCCGAATTCTTGTTGAGGGATTACAGCGTGCAAAGATACAGGAGATCTATTTTTCCGATGATTATATGAGTGCAAAACTCGATCTTATACCCAAAGAAACTTTGAAAGAAACCTCGGAGAATATCGCACTCCTACAAACATTGGAACATGATTTCAAAGAATATGGAAAACTGAGCAGAAACTTTTCCGATGATGTGCTTATTACATATGAAAATCTGAAATCAATGGACGATAAAGTCGATTTTATTGCATCGAATATCGATCTCGATCTGGAAGTAAAGCAGAAACTTCTGGAACTTAATCTAATGGAACGGATCTTCGATTTGATTGAATATATTTCTAAGGAACTTGAGATATTGAAGATTCGCAAGAAAATAGCAGGTGAGGTAAGAAGTAAGCTGACAAAAAGCCAGAAGGAATATTTTCTCAACCAGGAACTGAAGGCGATTCAGAAAGAGCTTGGTTTTGCCGAAGATCAGAACGTAGAAGTGCGAGAACTTGAAAAAAAGATACGTAAACTTCAGCTTACAGAGGAAGCAAAAGAGAAAACTGAATATGAACTGAACAAACTGCGGAGAACCAATCCTATTTCACCGGAGTATTCTGTATCTTTAAATTATCTTAACTGGCTCACTGACCTGCCGTGGAATAATCCCAAAAAGGGACGATTTGACCTCACTGAAACTGAAAAAATTCTTGATGAAGATCATTACGGTTTGAAGAAGATCAAGGAGCGCATTGTCGAATATCTTGCAGTACTCAAAATGGTCAAAAAGGTGAAAGGTCAGATTTTGTGTTTTGTCGGTCCTCCAGGTGTGGGAAAAACATCGCTGGGACAATCAATTGCTAGAGCATTAAACAGAAAATTCGTACGTCTATCCCTCGGTGGTGTGCGGGATGAGGCGGAAATTCGAGGGCACAGGAAAACATATATCGGAGCAATGCCGGGAATAATCATCCAGGCAATGAAACGCGTCGGCACAAAGAATCCTGTGATAATGCTCGATGAAGTCGATAAGATGAGCATGGATTTTCGTGGAGATCCTTCTTCTGCACTGCTGGAAGTACTCGACCCAGAGCAAAATTATGAATTCCATGATCATTATATTGAGATTGGATACGATCTTTCACAAGTGCTGTTTATTACTACTGCGAACAATCTTTTTTCGATTCCTCCAGCGCTTCAGGATAGGATGGAAGTTATTACACTGCCGGGATATACTGAGCTTGAAAAATGCCGGATCGCAGAGGGATTTCTTCTTCCAAAACAGCTTGAAAAACATGGTTTCAACCATAAAATCACAGTAGAATTTTCCGATAATGCTTTTCTAAAAATAATAAGAAATTATACGCGTGAAGCAGGTGTCCGTAACCTCGAAAGAAATATTTCTTCAATTCTTCGAAAAATAGTACGAGAGTATCTTAAAGATAAAAAGAATAATTCCTATAAAGTGAATGAATCCAGTATCAGGAAATATCTTGGCGTAGAGAAATATCTCTACTCAGACGTAAAGAAAGAGGATAATGTTGGCGTGGCAAATGGGCTCGCATGGACTTCTGTAGGCGGTGTTCTCTTGCAGGTAGAAGCGGTTGTCCTGGAAGGAAAAGGCAACCTTTCTCTCACCGGGAAACTCGGTGATGTCATGAAGGAATCAGCAAGCGCTGCGCTGAGTTATGCCAGAGCTCATTATGCAGATTTCGGAATAAAAAAGGACTTTTATAAAACGAAAGATATCCATATCCATGTTCCCGAGGGAGCGATCCCCAAAGATGGTCCTTCTGCAGGAATAACTATCGCAACAGCAATCATATCAGCGCTTTCCAAAAGAAAAGTACGCGTGGATTTTGCAATGACAGGAGAGATCACTCTCATGGGAGACGTGCTGCCAATTGGCGGATTGGAAGAGAAACTCGTTGCTGCTCAACGTGCGAAGATAAAAAATATAATTATTCCGAAAAAGAACTTTAGAGAATTGACGGAAATTCCGAAGCAGATTAAAAAGGGATTAAATATTATAGCAGTCGCAATGATGGATGAGGTGCTGGAGCATGCATTACATAAGGATACAGGTATTGAATAGATGGATTTTGAAATAGTCTCAAGAACAAAAATAGAAGGAAATTCTGAGGAGCTTATATTGAAAACCGAAAAAAACAATCTGCAGCTTCTCGGATATATCCTTGAAACGGTCGAAGGAATGTGCCATTACACCACTGTGGATAAAGAAGAAACACTGCTCAAAATCGTTTATACTCTTGATTTCAAAGAAGATGTTGACCTGATCTTACAGTCACTCAAGGAACATAAGAATTAGTAGGAATTCTTCCGCTTGATGGATCTAAAAAAAAAAAATAAACAATTAATTGCGGGAAATGTGAGAGCCGCTGCTCAGCTTATCACTCATATAGAAAATCAGAATAGAGCACAAAAAATTATATCATACGATACTGGATCATCAAAAAATGCAGCAGGAAAATAATGGGCTCAATATCAGGCGTCGGGCTCGTATCAAGAATGAGATCATAAACAATTTGCAGCAATCAATACTCTCTCATATTAAAAAAAATGTTGTCTCCGACCAGGAAATTGAAGATCTGATTGATGATGTATTTGACAATAAATCCGATCCTTTGACAATATCACTT
>CAYUTH010000163.1:0-5559 GCA_964447485.1 uncultured Candidatus Cloacimonadota bacterium
TGGGGAGGAATAATTATGTGCAGGTGGAAACCGATCTTGATGCGCATGTGCGTATCTGGGATGGTTCCGGAATCGGAGAAGCTATCGTGGATATGGGATGCTATGAATACGGTGCGCCGATCTATGCAATCGATGATGAAATTCCTGAAGAAAATATTGCGTCACTTATTAAGAATTTTCCAAATCCCTTTGCACATGAAACACAGATAAAGTTCTACATTCCAACTCTTCAAGAATGTGTGATTGAAATTTATAATATTAAAGGACAGAAGGTAAAAACTCTTGTGAGAGAGGATATGCAGGCAGGTTTTCATTCAGCGAGATGGGATGGGACGGACAGCCAAAGTAGAGAAGTGGCTAACGGAATATATTTCTATGTATTGAAAACAGGTGAACAGAAAGCAGTAAAGAAACTGGTTTATATAAAATAATGGAAACACGACGCTCCTTTTTGAATTGAGTCGGGGGTGGTACAAATTATTTGTAACGCAAGATTCCAATCTTGCGACATTGAAAACTCAACATTGGAATGTTGAGCTACTTATTCTAAAATTTGAAAAATGCATTCTTTCCGAGTCGTTCCCTTAATGACCGACTCGTGATTTGAATAATTATATTTGTAGGGGCTGAACATGTTCAGCCCTTTTTTTATATAAATGCAAAATATCAACTTATTCTAAATAAACTCCAACACCAACAATAAGCACATCACCATCAACCTCGATCTGTCTTATATATGATGATTTTGCTGAAGGTTTATCTTCACCAGGTTTATTCCACCAATAATCAATCCATCCAGAGCCATCTTCCATAGCGACTTCAAGCATCTCTCTGATAAAATATTTTCCTTCCACGTCTTGTGCATCATAAAGATTTGTTCCTTCAATTTCCGGATGTACGAGGAGTGTTCCTTCAGCATCGAGGACAAACACGTAATTGTTATTGAAGATAAATTCGGAAGTCGGATCTCTTAAAACTTCAAAAGCTGTTATTCCTTCTCCTTCAATCATATCAGCAGCTTCGTTCACTTGATCCACAACAAAAGCCCGTTCCATTTTCATATTGTAAAGTCCGCAGCCGGTTATATATTTCTTTCCGGATGGAGTAATTGCAGATCGTACATAAGTGGATTTCCATGTAGGTTCGTCCTGACCTGGAATATTCCATAAATAATGCGACCAGCCGCTGCTGTCATCGCTGGCTACTTCGATTATGAACCATTTGATAAAGGGTTTTCCATTTACATCGGTCAGCTCCATTACATTTGTGCCAACGAGAGCAGTACTGGCATGAGCATATACCATTCCTTCGGGATCGATTACAAAAATATACTTATCACCATGACGCCACTTGGAATCCTGCACTGCAAATTCAGCAAAGGCATCTTCTCCTTTTTCTTCGATCAATGCAGCGGCATCATTTACGAGTTCTACCAGTTGTTCTGTTTCTTTATACTGATATTCTGCATCTTGAGCATACAAAGTTGTACTCAAAATGAGGATACTCATTAAAATACAAAATGATCCTGTAAACTGAGTGAAGTTCTTTTGTTTTTTCATTTTAGCTCCTGGCTTTATATTTAGATAATTCTCAGAAAATTTAGGAATTTATCAAATTTTCAGTCAATATTTATATTTTTTACTATCTTCGATTGTCTTAAAATGATATTTACGTTACGATAGATTCAATGGAAACCTTGTGACTCAAAACACGACTCAGCTTGCAAAGATGAGTCAGTGTGGAAAATTCCATTTATCTCTCTGTTTTCTCTGTTTTCTCTGTGGTTCAATGTTTTATACAGATTATCGTTTCCCTTGATATTTATCTTGACGCCAAAAGTGCAGAATAATTCGTTTACGGATAATTCAAATTCTCTTATGAAAATATCAGGAGGTCTGATGATAGAAATCCTTGACCTGAAAAAGGTCTTTGAAAACAAAAAAAAAGGAACGGTATCCTACAAAGAAGCACTCAAGGGCATCAGCTTTATGTGCAAACCGGGTGAGATTTTCGGTCTACTCGGTCCAAATGGCGCAGGAAAAACAACAGCACTTCGATGTATTTCAACGTTGATCAAACCGACAAACGGCAGCATTACGGTCAACGGTTATGACGTTATAAAAGATGACAGGAAGGTGCGCTCTATAATTGGCTTCCTTACCAGTGATATGAAGCTGGATGGCTTTTTCACGCCGGATTACATGATGGACTATTTTGGTCGCTTGAATAAGATGGCTCCCGAAGCAGTTGCAGAACGAAAAGAGAAACTTATCAAAGAACTTCACATGGAGGAGTTCAGGCATAAGAAGATCGATAAGCTTTCAAGTGGTATGAAGCAGAAAACAGCGATTGCGATCAGTCTTGTTCACAACCCGGATGTGATAATCTTTGATGAACCTACCAACGGACTGGATGTTGTCACTGCAAAGAATGTGACCGATTTCCTGAAGAAATATGCGAAAGAGGGGAAGACTGTGCTCATATCCACGCATATTATGGGTGTTGCAGAGCAGATCTGCGATAAGATCGGAATTCTGATAGAAGGACTGATAAAAGAATTAGGAACTCTCGATGAGATAGTGAAAAGGAACGAAACGGACAATCTTGAAGATGTATTCTTCAAATATCTGGAGGTGCAGGATGTTTAGTGATGCCTATATCATAATGAAAAAAGAGTTAAAGCGCCTTTTCACTGATAGACGAACTGTCTTCTTCATGGTCGTACTTCCGCTTATTATGCTTCCGGTTATGTATACTGTAATGGGAAAGATAAGTCAATCCAGATCAGCCGATATACGTTCCTATCACGGGACTGTATTTGTTGCTCCCGAAATGCAGAAAGAGTCACCAATCTACGAAGAATTCATCTCAATTATTAATAGTCAAATGAATGTGACGATCAATGAAATACCTGAAGCATACATCCCGACTGCGAAGGAACTTATCACCGAAAAGGAAGCTCAGTTATTGATCACTTTCCCGGAAAATATTGATCTTGCATTTGATGCGATACAGCCCTTTGATATACATGTTTTTTATAATGGAGCATCAGATTATTCAAGCTATTTTTACAGACGAACTCATGATGCGATCAGTTCATTGGCTGACACATTGATCGTTTTTAGATTGGAGTCACTTGATATACCAACTGACATTCTTACACCCGTCACAACAAACCGTACGATCAGCCCGGAGCTGGTGAATCTCGCAAAAAAGGGGAGCGAGGTCGGCAAAGCATTCGGTATGCTTCTTCCATTCATCATCATACTCTATCTCTTTGTGAGTTCCATGCAGGTGGGTATTGATACAGTTTCCGGTGAGAAAGAACGCGGTACTCTGGCTATCTTGCTTGTGAACCAGGTTGATAGGGCTTCAATAATACTTGGAAAGCTCCTGGCGGTTGTGTGTGCATCCTTTGCAAGCGCGATCAGTTCTGTGGTAGGTCTGATGATCGCAGGGAGATATTTTCTTAAAGACCTATTCCGTTCCACTGCAGAAATGTCCGACTTTATATTAGGTGCAAATCAAATAATTCAGCTTGCAGTTCTACTCATTCCAGTTGCGATTCTGCTCGTATCATTAGTGCTTATCTGCGCAACCTATGCCCGTAATTCAAAAGAAGCAGCAGGTCTCGTCATGCCGCTTTATATGGTCGTTTTGATCTTGAGTATCGGAACAAGCTCCATGGGAGAAACTGTTCCCACATGGATGCATTATACTCCGATAATTAATACTGTGATCGGACTCAAATCAATATTCATCAAATCATCGACCTGGGGAAATGTTATTATTGCAGCTGCGTCAAGTCTTATTTTTGCAGGAATACTCATCTATTTCATGCTCAAGATGTTCAAAAGCGAAAAGATATTATTTAGAATTTAAGGAGTTTTCATGATTGAAAAAGATATATCAAAATATAAAAAATTGTTTTCAGAATATACCGAACTGCGTATTCAGGAAAATCGAACCTGTGCCATTTCAGTAGTGAACGGCGATATAATGGGGAATAATAGAAGCTCGGAAAGCGGAGTGTCCGCACGGGTATATAAGAAAGGCGTGTGGGGTTTTTCATCCAATCCTACCATCGCTGATGAAACGGTCAGCACTGTCATCAAAGCTGCCACGGAGAATGCGCTGTATCTCAATGACAGAGAACGAAAAGACAAACCACCTCTTCCTGCCTCCATCGGTACTGCAGAAAAAGATTTTATCACTGATAAAAAGAGGAAAACTCAGAAGGAGATGATCGATTTCCTTAAAGAAGTCGATGCATATATTGGAAAAACATACACAGATCTCACTTCGAGAACAAGTGTGTATCGTTGCCTTGAAATGGAAAAAGCACTCCTCACTTCGGATGGTTCCCAGTCATATTCCATGATCCCGAGATCTATCATCTACACTTCTTTGAGTTTGACCAAGGACGGACAACCCTTTGAGCTGTATGAGGTATTTGGTGGATTCGGTCATTTTGAAGACCTTTTCAGTAAACCCGGAGACCTGTTTGGAAAGATCGCTACACAGTACGAACACCTGAAGAAAAAATCTGAAGGAGTCTATGCAAAAGCAGGCATGGCAGATTGTATCTTTGGACCTGATCTCGCAGGTATTCTTGCGCACGAAGCCATCGGGCATACTGTCGAAGCGGATATTGTACTTGGTGGTTCCATTGCAGCAAATTATCTCAACAAAGTAGTTGCCAATCCTATCATTACTATGATCGATTATGCACACACTGCAATGGGCAAGCTCTGTCCGATACCTGTTTTTGTCGATGATGAAGGAACCCGGGCAGAAGATGCAGTACTTATTGAGGAAGGAGTGCTGAAAACCTTTATGCATAATAAAGAAAGCGCTCAGCATTTCGGAGTGAAACCTACAGGTAATGCACGTGCCTACACCTATTCTGACGAACCGATCATTCGAATGAGAAATACTGCAATAGTGCCGGGAAAAGACAAACTGGAAGACATGATCGCTTCTATTGATGACGGCTATTATCTCATGCAGCCATCAAACGGGCAGGCAGATTCCACAAGCGAATTCATGTTCGGTATTGTAAAAGGATACGAGATCAAAAATGGAAAACTCGGAAAAGGGATCAAAGATACGACTATTTCCGGTGTTGCATTCGAGATGTTGAAAACAATCAATATGATCTCCGATGATATGTCATGGTTATGTGGCGGGATGTGCGGAAAAAAACAACTTATTCCTGTTGGCATGGGCGGTCCTGCTGTGAAATGCAAAGTCAATATTGGAGGTAAATAATGAAATCTGACAGAGAACTCGTAAAATATTGTATTGATAGAATGCTACAAAAAGGAGCTGAAAAAGCCCAATGTTATCTGAAATTTAATAAAAAACATGAGCTCAATGTGGATGCCGGTGAGATGACACTTCTGAGAACTACCTTTGATACCAGCATTTTGCTCAAAGCAATTATCAATGATCAAAAAGGCGACCTGAAGATCAATAAAATGGATAAGGATTCTCTTGATGCAGCAGTAGATCAGGTGATTGAACTCGCTCAATCCTCATTGCCGGATAAGGCAAATG
>CAYUTH010000164.1:0-5517 GCA_964447485.1 uncultured Candidatus Cloacimonadota bacterium
GTTATTATTTCAGGGGGATCATCAATTGACACATTCTGATTAAAGTAATATGCTCCCATATCTGCGATTGTACCATCAGGATCGGGAGGGGAATTCGGGTCACCTGCATCGATGCAAGGAGATTTAGTTGAATCCGGTATTGGATAGTTAATCCAACTTAGATGATAGTCATAATTTGTAGGATCTACAAATAACGGATCGAGCTGAATATTATTAAATGCGTCACAGCTATCTCCATTTGCATTAGTTGTGACATTCACTCCGATAGAATCATTTGTCACCCCATAAAAGTTACCACCTTCATTATTGTAAAAATTCGAATAAGCAATTGATGAATTGCCATTCGAGTAAACATATATGCCATAATTACCTATATTATTTGCAACAATTGAATTTTCAATACTCGGAAATGAATTATTGTTGCATGAAATACCACTACCACGTTCAGCACTATTTCCAATTATCGTAACATTCTCGAAAACTGGGGATGTATACCCAGCACAGGATATTCCACCGCCATAACATTCTATAATATTACCTGATATAATCACATGATGAAGAACTGGAGCTGAATCAAGGATGTAAACACCCCCACCATACGAAGAAAAATTATTTCTAATTACCACATTTTCCATCGTTGGCGTACAATTGTTATAGCAATAGAAACCGCCTCCACTCGCATAAGCTTTATTATCGCTTATAATCACATTAATCATTATTGGTGATGAATTATCACTACAATAAAATCCACCACCTAAGATCGCATCATTATTTTTTATAACAATGTTATCTAAGTAAGGTGATGAATTATGCTTACAATAGATACCACCACCATATTCAAAAGCTTCATTATGATCAATAATAATATTCTGGAATATTGGAGAAGATTTAAAACAATAAATTCCACCACCCTTGTCAGCACTACCATTCTTAATTAAAATATTTTGAATTATTGCACAATTAACATAATTAAACCTTATAACTCCTGAAATGCTATTAGCATCTAATATCGTTGCATTGTCTACACTACCAGTAAGATTCACATAATTACTCCATCTTATCGGGAATATTTCTCCGTTTGTTGAATCACTATATGTACCTGAAGACAAATAAATTGTATTGATATTCAGACTATCTGAATAAATTACTGATAATGCATGCCATATTGTCTTAAATGGGTCATCTGCCGATGTTCCTGTATTTGAGTCATCACCATCAACCGACACATAAACGTTTGAATTAATCAAATCCGCCTGAATACTATGTAATATATCAAATGTAAAATTATCAACAGGTGATGCATAATAATCAGTAGGTGTTAAGACTGTGAATGTATCCAGAATTACATTAATGATTTCACATTGTATTGTAAAAATATCTGCACCAAATCCTCTTGAGCTAAAAGTGTTGTTCGAATGAATATTACATCTACTTTTATTACTAAAAACTAGTGAAGAATTACTTTTGCAGCATATACCGCCTCCATCAACAACAACAATATTATTGGATATCGTTACGTTGCTTAAACTTGGTGATGATGAATAACAATAAATACCACCACCATATTCAGCAAAATTATTTTTAATAATTACATTTTGTAAAATGGGTGAGGAATAATAATAGCAATAAATTCCGCCACCATTAGCTGCAGCAATATTGTGTATTATCGTTATACAATCTAAGCTCGGAGATGAGTTTCCCCTAAGGTACAACCCACCACCATCAGAAGAAGCAGAATTACCTGTTATGGTTACATTTTCCAAACTGGGACTGGAATTATCATAGCAATAAATTCCTCCTCCTAAATCTGCTGTATTGTTTGTAATTTCTACATTCTCCAAACTCGGACTGGAATTAGACCAGCAGAAAATCCCTCCACCGTCACCATAAGTAGTATTACCTGTTATGGTTACATTGGTTAGACGCGGACTGGATTCATAAAAGTAAATCCCACCACCATAAGAAGCATATCCGTTTTTTATCGTAAAACCAGTTAAAACCGCTGTTGAATCCTCCTCATTTTCGAACCTTACCACGCTTCCATTCTGGTTGCCGTCAATTACAGTTTGTGAAATATAGGAAGTATCCGCTGTAGTCAGAAATAACGAACCAACTGTGATGTTCTTACCGTTGTAATTAATATTCTCAATATAGGTTCCCGGTTGGACTAAAATCGTATCTCCATTCGTAGAAGCATTTATTCCTGCTTGTATGGTGCTGTAATCTGCTGGAATGTTAATTGTGTCTGCAAAAGCAATACAAAAAAACACTACATTTAGCAATGTCGTTAATATTAAAATTCTACTTATTCTTTTCATGTGACCCACCTTTAAAGGTTTTTTATCGATCTAATTATACTTCTTCATATATTTACTTCCAAGCCAAAATTTAATAGAGTACGTGCGAAAAATTCCACGAAACAACATTTTAAACTTTTTTTGTATTGCTTTTGCTGTCAATTTTTTCTCTCCTCATACGAGTCTGGAAAATATATTCAAATGTTTAAAAAGCATTGCTAAAAAGGTCTTTAGCAACGAGATAGAGAAATCATTCTTATAGAGTGAGAATAAAAAAAGCATTTATAAATGAAGATTACTCAAATACTCCTTCGCTTCTCGTAAATCAACGAGATTATTTATCTTCCTCTCTCTTTTTAGATTCATAACAATTTGTGTTGCTGGAAGAGAATATTTTTCACTGAAATAGAGCACATTTTTATCAATATGTGCATCGTTATATTTCACCTCGATCATACGATCCAACTCTCCATTGTGTAAAAAAGCAAAATCAATCTCCCTTCCGTCCTTAGTGCGTAGGTAATGTATTCTCACATGCTCACCTTTTTGATCTATTAATTCATACATATATTTTTGAAGTGAGATAGCAACAAGATTTTCAAATTTCTTTCCCATATCACCCTTTACCATGCCGGTATCGTAGAAATATATTTTAGGTTGTTTTAAAATTGACCGGGAAATCATTTTTGAAAAGGGTGTTATCTTGAATATGATATAAAGATCCTCCATAATTTGAATATAACGTTTAACTGTGTTAGGAGATTTCTTCATCTCTTCTGCAATTGCATTAAAGGATATTGGTGAACCAACTCTCTCTCTTAGCATATCGAGGATCAACTTAAAATATCTTATTTCTTGAATATTCTCGTATTCCAGAACATCAAATCTTACGAGTCCATCGATATAGTTATTTCTCCATCTGCGGACATCTTGCTCGTTTTTTGACAAATAAGGCTCCGGGAAACCACTACGTTCAATCAGATCAAGAAGAGAAAACTCATGTTTGATTTCTGCAAACTCTTGTGGGCTAAAGGGTAACAACCTATGAAGATAAAATCGACCCAGTAGAGAATCGCCGACATATCTGCTTATATCTAGTCGGGCACTACCAGTTACCAAGATTTGCAAATTATTGGGTCGTGTATCATATATTCCCTTTAGATAATTTTTCCAGCCGTCCATTTTATGAAGTTCATCGAGAATAAGTAAATCTGTTGTTTCCAACCAGCTTTCCGAATGGATTATATCCCTGTCTTCTTTGCTGTCATAGTTAAGATAAAGTGCATTTTTATTAGATTGCGCAATATCCTTTGCGAGCCATGTCTTTCCAACTTGCCTTGGACCAACAAGGAAAACAATTTTCTTTTGTAAATCAGACTGAATTATTTTTTTTTGCGAACGTTCCATGCGACTTTTTTTCACTCCATTGAAAAATAGTCAAGACTTTTTTGCATTTGCCTGCAAAAAAGTCGGCTTCTCTTTGCAACTTTCTACCCAAACAACTTTCCCTGTTCACTTTTTTCCTCGTACGCCTTCATCTTCCTTGAAATTCCATTTTTTTTACTTATTTCCTCTAAATATTTATACAGTTCATCTGCATTTGGCACTGCGCACTGATACTGCTCGCCATATCTGATTTCATACTTAGCTCTCAGACCGGGAAATAGCTCATCTAATTTCACATAAAAATATTCACGCTGTCCGCTTCGCATAGACATACCAAACCAAGGAAGAATATACGATGCCCCGCTCTCGGCAGCTTGCGAAACGATCGCTTCAACATTTTCTTTAGTATCCTCAATAAATGGCAGAATGGGTATCATGAGCACGCCTGTATAAATTCCATTTTCGCTCAACTCCTTCATCGCAGCAAATCTTTCTGACGCTACAGGTGCACCGGGCTCCAGCTTTTTGCACAGTTCATCATCCGCTGTGGTGATGGTAAAACTCACTGCTGCATAGTGCTCTGCTATTTTTTTAAGTATATCAATATCCCTTAAAACCAAAGTGCTCTTCGTGAGAATATGAACCGGGAAACGGTTCTTTTCAATTACTTCCAGCGCTTTTCTTGTAAGTTCTCTTTCCTTTTCAATTGGCATATACGGATCGTTCATCGAGCCGAATCCGATTGTTCCCTTCATTCGTTTTCTTGGAAGTTCATCCTTCAAGACTTCAATTGCATTTGTTTTGACCAGTATATCGGCAAAATTCTCGATATGATAACAATCGCTTCTTGAATCACAATAGATGCACTGGTGCTGGCATCCGCGGTAGAGGTTCAAATTGTAGCGCAGCCCAAACCAAGTGTCCGGCTGTTTGACATAATTGAGAATTGTTTTCGCTTCTATTTCTTTGATCATATGTTCACAAATTTAATCTATAATTTTCCTACCCTTCTCTTTAATCAGATTTAATTATTCCAGTATATTCTTTATTTTCACTTCCGCAACCGAGCTCATCTCCTCATCTTTGATGATATCATACATATCCCGCGCGCGGATATAACAGCTCAACGCCATTTCGGTATCACCAAGGCTGTCATAGGCAACACCCATTGCATATACGTCATCAGCCAGTCCGCTTGTGTTCTCAATAAGTTGGTCGTATATATGCGCAACTTCAAAGAATTCTATTGCCTTCACCCATTGCTTCTCTTTGCTCATTGCGTAGCCAAGAGTGTATGCAGCATAGGACACGATCTTCGGGTCATCGAGCTTATTCTTTTTGAACATGGAGCGCAAGCCGGGAATATTGTGCTTGATCTTCTCGAACTCCTTTTGATAGGGTTGACCAGTCTTTAGCAGCCCTAATAAACGATATGAAAGCAGTTCTGTCTGCATCTCTTTTTGCTCTGTTTCTACAGCGAGCGACAATGTGATCACTCTGCCGTATTCTCCCTTATCAAAAGCTACTTCCATCTGCAGAAGATAGAGAAGGGGAATAAAATCGGGAGCATCATTGTGTGCAATGATAGACATTTTCATATACCATATATCATACTGCTCCATATTATCGAGATAATAATACTGACGCGCCACAGCAAGCCCGGAAATGATAATCCCCTTCAGGTTATCGACGCTTGTATAAAGGTCGAAAGCTTTTTCAAAAAGAAGCTGCGCCTGCTGATAATAGCCATCGGCTTCTGCGTTTTGTGCGCGTTTCACAGCATCGTTTGCATCCTTTGTGGATTGCAGATCTACATATTTTGGAAGACTTGAAC
>CAYUTH010000165.1:0-5506 GCA_964447485.1 uncultured Candidatus Cloacimonadota bacterium
AAGAAATTCCAATTTGTGGTAAAGAGTTGTGTGCTGGACTACTCCCAGAAAAATAGCATGTATTATATCGACGGAAATGTAGTTCTGGGAAAGACAAAATATCTCGAAGATGTTCAACTCTCAAAAGTGCTCAATTCAATCACCAAACCAAAAATATTCCGAAAGCCCTCTCAGCTTATGATACAGACAAAACTCCGCATACGAATTACTGAAAGCAAGGATATCTGGGTAGATAATAACATTGCGCGTATTAGAATGAAGGCTGACCTTAGCGTGATAGGCACACTTGCTCAGCCAAATCTTACAGGACGTCTCGAAATTGCCGAGGGCTATATTGTTTATCTTGATAGAAAATTTGAGATCACGCGTGGTATTCTTGATTTTGCTGATCCCCATGTGATAAATCCTATTCTAGATATACAAGCTGAAGCTGATATAAAAAATTATCAACAGCCGGATGCCGATCCGTATCATATTATCTTTGTAATTACTGGACCTGCAGACAAAGCAAAAATTTCGCTCAAATCCGTTCCTGCTCTCGATGAAGCAAATATCCTCTCTCTACTGACATTTGGCACAACAAGAGAGCAACTATTTTCTCAGTCACCAGATAAATATAATACTTCACTTAAGAATATTCTCCTGGAAAGGGCAGAGCAGTATTCCAGCCAGAAGATAACAGGATTTGTCGCAAGCAGAATATCAAATATTTTTGACCTTGATGATGTGTCCATAGAGGGAAATCTGTTCAATTTTGGTGATTCCTGGGGACCTCAACTCGTGGCATCCAAACAACTCTCAAAACGCATGAAAGTAACCTATTCTACACGCATAGGTTATCTGAACGAGCAAAGCGTCGAGCTTGATTATAAGCTTACCGATAAATTTTATCTGCAAGGACAGGCGGATCAGGAAGGTAATGCAGGTCTCGATATTATCTACAGGGTGAATTTCAAATGAAAAAGAGAAAAATCCTCTTTTTGATTATTCTCCTGTTTTTGGCGAGTGCTACAGTACTTCATGCAGAGAAAAATGCCTATAAAATTAAATCCATTACTTTTCAGGGAAATGACGTATATAAAGCACGAACTTTACAGAAAGTAATGATAACAAGACAATCCAGGTTTTTAAGTCCTGCTCGTTATTATCCTGAAATCTTCAATGAAGACCTGAAAAATCTTGCGCTTTTCTTTCAGCAAAATGGCTATCTGCAAGCAAAGGTTGCGGATTATTCCGTTGAGAGGAATGACGAGAAAAAGCAGGTCTCAATAATTATAGATATTTTTGAAGGAGATCCCACATATATTGAGGGCATTGAAATATTTGGAAATAAAGTATACACGGACTCAATTCTATTTAAAACCATTGACCTGAAGAGTGGGCATTTGCTTCAGCAAAAAAAAGTGCAGGATGTCACATATAAACTCCTCACAATATATGCGAATAATGGATATCTTGATGCAGAAGTTGTGCCGGACATTCTTATTAATAATGAACATCACCTCGCACACATCGATTTCCGTGTTTCCGAAAACGAACAATATTCAATACGGGATATAAACATTCAGGGTTTGGAGATCACGAAGCAGAAGATCATTTGGCGCGAACTGACATTCAAGTCAGGTGAGATCGTTAACTATTCAAAACTGCTTGCATCCCAGAGAGCATTGTACCTTACAGGTCTGTTTGAAAGCGTGTTCATTCGACCCGTCACCATTGATTCGTTGAGTTCTCAAAAGGATGTACAGATAGATATCAAAGAGAAAATTCCCGGGCAGTTCAATCTTGGCGCAGGATACGGCTCTTTGGATAGAGTGCGTATTTTTGCCGAAGTGCTGAACAGTAATCTCTGGGGAACAGCTCAAAAAACCAGTTTGAATGGAAAATTAAGTTCTATTACACGCAAGCTCGAAGCATCTTATACAGAGCCATGGACGTTCGGGATCAGACTCAAAACAGATGTGAATCTTTTTGATACATTTAATGAAGAACCGGGTTATGATGTTCTGCAGTACGGAGCAAAGGTTATTGTCGGTAAATCTTTTACCGAGTATTCCAGCGCATCAATTGCCTACAGGTATGAAAAAGTCCGCTTCAGTAAGGTTAAAGTTCAGGAATTGCCGGATAAATATAAGTCTAATTTGAATTCATTTACCTTCTCTGCAATCCACGATAAGAGAGATAATATCTTTAACACGACCAGCGGATACGTGCTTTCCATGGATAGTGAAATCGCAGAATCTTATCAAACTACTTCAGATATTTTCGGACGATTAGTATTAAAAGGGAAATATTATGTGCCTGCTTCAACATCTACCACACTTGCTTTTTCTCTTGAAGCGGGTGGGATGAACCTTTTTGGAAGGTCAACGAGTATTCCACTCAATGAGAGATTCTATGCCGGCGGTCCCAACTCATTGAGAGGTTTTAGCTATAGGAAGGTTGGACCACTGGACGATAAGGGAAATCCTATCGGCGGAAGATATAAAATTGTGGCGAATCTGGAAGTAAGGCAGACTCTCTATAAGTTTATTGGCGGCGTGATATTTTTTGATTTCGGCAATGTATGGAGATTTCTGAAGGATGTGAAGAGACAGCCGATGAGAAGCTCTCCGGGTATTGGATTGCGGATTGCCACGCCGCTTGGAGTGGTGCGTTGCGATTACGGATTTAACTGGTTCCCGAAAAAAGGAGAGCCATCAGGAAAAATTTATTTCAGTCTCGGGCAGGCATTTTAGAAGGGTTTCTTATAAAAAAATACGCGAATTCACCTTCTCGTTCCCAAAGCCCTTTTGGGAATGCAGTCATAAATCCCATAAGGATTTTTAAACCACCAGTCTTCGTTTCACTACGCCCTGGCAAGCAGAGACCTCGGAGAAATTTTCTTTTATAAATCTCCTCAGCCATTAATCATCAAACTATTTGACAAATATTTCACAAAATAATTCCTAAAAGAAAATGGTAAAATTATCATGAGAATGAAAAATGTAAGTCATAAATCTCTGTGCACTCTGCTTGCTGCGGTGTAGTGCAACGTAACTGAGTGTTCTCTGTGGTAAAAAGTATTGATGAAATTTGTATTTTGTATTATGAAAAAGTAAAAGGATTAAAAAGTATTATATGAAAGAAATACTCGTCGTTAGTGATACTCATGGCAACTATGAGATATTGCAGCATGTACTGGACAGCAATATCCTTGTTGATGTAATAATTCATCTTGGAGATAATTACGGAGATCTGGATTCCTGTGTTTTTAACAGGAGAGGAAGACAAATTTATCGAGTTCCCGGTATTTTTCATCCGGGATACAGAAACGGAGATCTACCTCATTCACTTGAAGTTAAGATCGAAAACAAGAAGTTCCTCATTGCGCATTCTCCGGACGATTTGAGTCATTCTGCCGATGTGCTTCTTTTTGGGCATACGCATGATTGGGAGTGTGCAAACAGTATTTTTGGTGTGCGATTCAATCCCGGACATCTCAAAGCACATATCGATAAAAAGCGCATTGCGACCTATGGGATTATTGAGGTCAGGGACCAAAATATAACCTTAAAAGTGCTCGATCTTCAGCATAAAGTAATTGCTGAAGCAAATATAGAAAAACTATGAAAATAAATTTTGGACTAGTATCCAAGAAGGAGAAAGAATGAAAAAAAGATGGAAAAGTATGATTTTATTAGGTATGATAACCTTATTATTTGCTGGTTGCTTCAATATTACGCAGCACATTTCAAAAGAAGGGGATGATCTCAATGTATTCGTCAAATTTGCCGTGAGTAAAAGTATATTTGAGATGTCCAGCAGCATGGGAGGTAAGAAATCCGATGACAATCCCTGCGAAGATATATTCAAATATAATGAAGAGAATATCATAAACGGATTTCCTAAGAATATCAAGGCGAACTATGTGAAAACAGACACCGAGCTGGAATGCGGGTATGAGATGTATATGAGCGTGGATGTCAAAGGTAAGGAGTATAAAAAGCTGAAAAAATCAAATGTTCCTGCGCTTTTCCCGCTTGTGGGAGATGGTGAGATATATATCAAGTTCCCTCAGGGTGATGAGGAAGACAGCGGCGGCGATCAGATGGGTGCTGCATTTATGTCCAGTGCGGTTTATCGGCTGACAGTCAACCGAAATGTGATGGATAAGATCAAATCGGTCATCTTCAAAAATGCTGATGAATCCCACGACATACCATTTATCGAGCTACCTGACATCTTTATTATTGAGGTGCCTCTTGGCTTCTGGGTAGCGTCGTCTTCCCCTTGTGAGCTTATTATCAAATAAAACCTGAAAGGATACATTATGAATACTCAATGCAACATAAAAAAAGCATTTCTCTTTCTTCTTATTGGTGTGATTTTCCTTGTCGGATGCTCGGTTCCGCAGATAAAATTGCCCTCCGCTCTTTCTACAGACACTTCGATGTACACAGTGAAAGGACGCTACGGCTTCAGTTGGAATAAGGTCATCTCTTATGGGGAATATAAAACCTCAAAATTCAACAAAGGATGGACGACATCAGAATCAAATTCGTCAGATGTTCTTGAAATGAAGTCGGCAAAACAGAAATTCAATTTCATCCAGTTTACTCCTGGCGGCACTCAGGCGGAAGTGGTGTGTGCAGGTCAATTTGAAGAGTCTGATGTAAATGTGCTCAATGATTTTTTCTCGATTGGATTGTCGTACAAGAATTATTTTTACGGCAGTGTGCTGCTTGATAAAGGTATGAATATCTGGAATTTTGTCGTGAATAATCCTGATAATATCTCTCCTAAAAACCTCGATATGGGGGAAGCAAAGAACGATAAAGGCGAGGTGATAAAAATAAGGGGCATTCTCCAGGTGGAAGGGCAGAATATTCCCAAGATATTCCAGGGCAATGTGTATGGATATGAGTTCCTGTATAATGATGAAACGATTGGTGCGGTTTCCACGATAAATGCCGGTGCGGTGTGGATAAAGAATGGCATTTCCGATGATCTGAAACTCGTACTCGCAGGCATGTCCACCAGTTTGCTTGTGCGTGACGACCTGGAAGTGCAGAGTAATAATTAAATATAGTTTTGGAGTGCATCAAGTGTCTTGATGCCATAACTGAGCTGTCAGGGACCATTCCCTGACATGTTGTTTGAATTATCGAAGGCGAGGATGCGCATTCTCGCCTCCGGGTTTTTAAAAATTTTTCTCGCACCTAAGTTGGACTTGGGTGCGTTCTCATATTGCGGTCATTTCGGGGAAATGATCGCACATTGGAGACTTGAGACATGTCGGAGAGCATGTCTTAAGTTGGAAGTGTTTATGAATTACTTGTCACAAGCTCTGCGTTGTTGTTAATAACCTAAAAGAGATTTCCAATTTATATATGTCCCAATTTCTTTCAACATTGTCAAATCAAAATATCTATTCCTATATCGCTGCTCATTATTTAAGTCAACTAGACATTCTAGTGTCATGTCAACACTCAATAGTCGGATATAGTCTCTTGAGTTTTATTCG
>CAYUTH010000166.1:0-5495 GCA_964447485.1 uncultured Candidatus Cloacimonadota bacterium
TATCCATCAGCCGGAATTCGATAATATTAACATTTCTATTGATGTGAAAAATGTGATGATGGACATCAATAAGGCAATTCCTTGCGGGCTTATCATCAATGAGCTTGTAACAAATGCATTCAAGCACGCATTTCCGGGGGAACGAGAGGGTAAGATAGAAATTACAATGAATCTTCATGATAAAGAATCATTCATTTTGGTTGTTTCTGATGATGGTATTGGCATACCCGAAAAACTCGATTTCAGGAATACAACATCTCTTGGTCTGCAGTTGGTCACAGGATTGGTGCGGCAATTACAAGGAAATATTGACGTTGACAAAAGCACCGGCACAAAGTTTACCATAATTTTTTAAAAAATAAAATTCTTTTAAGGAAGTTCCATGACTAATATGATGGATTATCATCAAGAACAGAACATGAACTGGAAAGCAACGTTTCTTGTGATCATCGGTGTTCTTTTTGTCTGTTTTGTTGTCTTCGGTATTCTTTCATATAATAACGGTCTTGAAAAACGCGCGCTGGAAACTGACACAGAGATTGCAAAGGAAGTATTGGGGCAGACAATTCAAGAAGTGAAAGATGCTACTCTTTTTATAGGTGAACATCCTATGATCCAGGAGTGGCAGGTTTCGCCAAAACTTGTTGATGCTCACGATATTCTGATCGTGCTGAATACATTAAAATACATGCTCAATGCTAATAATGTATATATCATGGATATTAAAGGGAACGTGATGGTCTGTACTCCGCCCTGTGATTATGCTCTTACCGGTCAAAACTTGAATTTCCGTCCCTATTTCCAGGAATCGATCAAAGGAAACGAATGTGTCTATCCTGCACTCAGCGTTACTGACCAGGAGCGGGGACTGTATTTCAGCTCCCCTATTTATAGCAATGGCAAGGGTAAACCTGTAGGAGTCGTGGTCATAACTTTAGCCCTGGATAGGTTTGATAAGGTTTTACAAAATTATACAAATGGAATCGTTGCCGGTATCATCTCTCCCGAAGGAATTATATTTTCCTCAACCGAAAAATCATGGTTATTTAAAAGTATTGAACCGCTCACTGTCAAAGAACGGGAAAACTTAAGAGCTACTCGCCAGTTTGCAGATGAACCTCTCGAACAACTTGGTGTTTCTATTTCAGATTCACGGGTAAAATACAATAATGAATCCTATCTCCTTGTTAAAGATGACATTGCAATCCCTGGCTGGCAGGTGTTTGCTCTACGTAAAACAACCGACCTTCATCCGGTTCCCCCCTTCTTGATGTCTGGAATATTATTAGTTATCTTCGGTATTTCGTATATTATTCTTGCAATGGTGTATAGGAAAAATGAGAAACTTCAAAAGGAGAAAAATAATGGATAAAGAATCCCTGAGATTCCTTGAAACATTGATGAACCTTCCCTCACCTTCAGGTTATGAACAGAAAGTGCGTCTTGCATGGCTTGCAGAAATGAAAAAATTTTCCGATAACGTCAAAAGCGATGTGCATGGTAATGCAATTGCTGTGCTCAATCCTGAAAAACGTCCACGCATCATGCTTGCAGGACACATGGATGAACTCGGTTTCCAGGTGGGCTACATACATGATAAAGGATACATCTACTTCAACAGATTAGGTGGATTTGATATCGGGATAATCCCCGGACGAAAAGTGCGTATTCACACAAAAAAAGGCGATATCCTCGGCGTAGTTGGTAAAAAAGCTATTCACCTCTTTGATAGAGAAGATAGAGAAAAAGTGCCCAAACCGCACCAGCTCTATATTGATATTGGTGTAAAAGATAAAAAGGAAGCGCAAAAACTCGTTGAAATAGGTGATCCTATTACCTATGATACAAACTTCGAAAAGCTGCGCAAAGATCTCTATGTATCCCGCGGATTCGATGACAAGATCGGCGCATTCATAGTGGCAGAAGTCATGAAGAACGTGTTCAAACGAAGGAATGAATTCAAGTGCTCCCTTTATAGTGTTGCAACTGTTCAGGAAGAAGTTGGACTGCGCGGTGCACGAACTTCTGCTTTCGGTATCGATCCCGATATTGGCATAGCCCTGGATGTCACTCATGCAACAGACACACCGGATGTTGATCAGAAACAAGTTGGCGAGATCGGACTTGGTGATGGCGCTCCGATTACACGCGGACCCAACATCAATCACAAGGTCTTTGACATGCTTGTGGACAGTGCAAAGAAGCATAAGATCAGTTATCAGGTTGAAGCCGCTGCACGACCTACTGGAACCGATGCAAATGTGATTCAGATCTCACGGGCAGGTGTGGCAACCGGACTGATTTCAGTCCCCTGCCGCTATATGCACACCTACACCGAAGTTGTATCTCTCAAAGACGTTGAAAGTGCTATTGATATTCTCACTGAGTTCTGCCTCCAGGTTGATGACTCGATCAATTTTATAGAATAAAACTGGAATAATACACTAACAAACCTCTCTGCACTTGTAGAGAGGTTTTTTTCTGGATAACAAAGAAGCCTTACATATTCGTGCAAGGCTTCATCAGGATTATTATGAAATGGATAGAGGATTATTTGATCATTATCATTCTATGGACTGAAGAAATATCATCCGTCACAATCCGATAGAAATATACTCCCGGAGTAACAGAGTTATTTAACTTATCTGTTCCATCCCAGGTATATACATAATCACCAACTGATAATAAATCATTTTCAAGGATTTTTATAATCTGTCCTTTGAGATTATAAATATCTATGATCACATCTGATGTTTGATTTATCGAGAAAGAAATATTTGTATTCTGGTAGAATGGATTTGGAAAATTGTCATATGATATTGCTTTATTTTGTTCGGTGTTACCGTCAATCGAGACCGGAGGAATCTCAACACTCAATATAACTGAATATCCAGAACATCCTTCGTCTTTCATTGTTTCCCACTCATAAACATATGTGCAAATATAGTTAGCTTCATTGATCTTCATCACCGAGTATGAACATCCACCTTCTTCTTCAAAAAACTCAAAGGGATCACCAAAACCAACATTCCACGTATCATCGACATTTAACACTCCAGACCATCCTGTATCATTATTACTATAAACACAGATAAAGTGATCATCGTTAACAAGTGTCATGTTAATACCCGACACATCAGCTTCGCAAAACTCATAGGGAGATTCTGTGGAAATAGACCAATCAGTATCATCAACTGATAAGATTACAGACGATCCACCATACGAAGTGTTTACATAGGAACATAGATAATGAGTAACATCTACCTTCGACAATACGGGTTCATTATTACCTCCAATGTCTACAGCTGTCTCTTTTAAAATTGACCAATCGGCAGTGTTGATAGTAAGGATTACAGACCAGCAGCTTGTAGCTCCTCCATATCCAGGCCCTTCATAGACACAGAGGTAATGTGTAGGATCGAACATCGAGACTTGGCCAGATCGTGATGCATTAGTATCAATTTGAAAACCGGTTCCTGCGCTTATTGTCCAATCAGACGTATCTATGGTTAATACTCTAGCAAATGCATAGTAGTTATAACCAAACTGTACATCATAGGTGCAAAGATAGTGATTGGTATCGATTTGTATAAGAGAGGGATTACAAGAGGTTTCTAAATCAAACTGAAAATTGTCAACTGGAGTAAGAGACCAGTCACTTGTATCCAAATTCAAGACCACTGCCCATCCTCCATTTTCAGGTCCTTCATACGCACAAAGATAATGCGTTGCATCGATCTGGATCAAATAGGGTTCGAAACCGTACTCATCATCAAATTCATAACGAGTCCCAACTGTGTCAATAGTCCCATCAGTAGTATCAGCAGACATAGCAATAACCCAACCTGATTCACCTTCCTTTACATCCGATTCTAAACCGAATGCACAAAGGAAATGTGTATCATCGATCTTGCAGGAATGCGGTGTTCCTGTATAACCAGTACTTGAGAACTCAAAGGGCGTACCCATCGAGATATCATAATCATCTCCAAAGCAGGAGATTTGAATCCCAAATACAATAAATGAGATTAAAGAGATTGTCACAATAATGAAACTCTTTTTTGTAGTAAAATTAGCAGATTTTTTTTCCATTGTTGCTCCTTTTTGTTATTTTATTATTTGATCATTACGACTTTTTTAATGAATATTTTATCTTCTACTAATAATTTATAAAAATAAATACCATTTCTGCACTGCTTACCATCAGAAGAGCCATCCCATTTTAATTGGATTTCTTTGCAGGGATCACGATTTTCATGGATCAGGGTAGTAATTAATTCTCCTTTTATATTATAAATAGAAAGAATGACTTGAGATTGTGTTCTCAAGCTAAAAGATATAGTAGTTTCCACGCTGAACGGATTTGGGAAACATTGATTAAGATGGGTAGTGATACTATTATTGGGTTCTTCTACACCATATTCTATCACATTTAATTCAACCGGAACAATATAAGAACCAACTTCGGGATCAGAATCAATAATAATATTAGTAGTTAAAGTAGTATCCGGCATAAAACCTGTGGCATCAAAAGTGAGTGTTATAAAGGTTTCTTCACCCGGATCAACAGATCCTGCATAGGGACTCATATTCATCCAGGGACTAGATTCATTTAATACAGCCCTGATATTCCAATTATAATCATAGGGTGATATGATATGCAATTGATTCCATTCATCCGCACTATAAACCCAATCTCCTTTCCCGGGTACTGCCGGTCCCTGGTCACATCCTGCTGGATAATATTGAAAATCATGATCAATTGAATATCCGATCCAGTACTCATTGCCACTCAATAATGCAAGTGAAGAAGGAATATCATAATAAGTCCAATCACCAACGACAACTTCGGAAGTGATATCTTGAGAAAATATCTCATAGCCGGGATCGCCATAGCTTCCACCCTGCCATACTTTCAAAGTAATATTATTATAGCCATTATCAGCAATGAAAATCTGAATCCCGGTTATTGCATAACATCCATAATAATCGTCCAATTCTTCTTCTGTAAAACGTGAAGCAGCAATAAAAGTACCTCCACCCGAAAGACCTACTTGATCATAATGATCTCCATCATAATGGAGGACTACTTCATCCTTTGAGAAATCTGTTTTGTGTTTTGAATTTTTTTGCGATGGAAGGATATGATTATCGCCGGATATAAAAGATCCATTTTTACTGCATTGTGAATAATCGGTTTCAAGCAGTGTAATTGACGGATAAGATGCACATGAAAAATATAATTCACCATTACCATCATTGCTTATCGTAATGGTTCTGACTGATGTAGAATTGGGGTAAATATATTCAATGATCTCGAGAGGATCAACAGTCATTGTAGGAGAAGTTAACTGAAAATTCAAATCAGTCGTATTCCCTTCACAAATATTTACATCATACGCATAGCCAATATTATACCCTTGATCGGAAGCATCACATGAAACAGCATCATAGGTATTACAGCTTATCTCCTCAATGTGATAATAACCAACCTC
>CAYUTH010000167.1:0-5482 GCA_964447485.1 uncultured Candidatus Cloacimonadota bacterium
ATTTTCCATATTTTCATCCTGAATATTTATTTTCTTGTTCATAAAAATTTTCAGCAAAAATGCTCTTAAGATAAGTATAATAAGTAGTATTGCTGATCCTGTTTTTATCCATGCGGGGAGCATTTTCATGCCACCGGTAAAGATGCTGATATCTTTGCCAGACAGCTTCCAGAAATGATCGACGAGAAATCCAAAGAGGAGTCCTGTTACTATGATTGAGACGAGGTATGCGATAAGAGGTTTTTTGCCGAGTTTTCCACCTACAAAACTTATTGTTGCGGCATTCGTTGCGGGACCTGCAATCAGAAAGATCAGTCCAGCTCCGGGTGTCATCCCTTTTAAAATAAGGGAAGCAGCGATCGGGATCGAACCTGTCGCACACACGTACATCGGGATCGAAATGATGAGCATAATTGGATATGCGAACAGCGGATTTCCAAAATAACGTACCACAAAATTATCCGGCACAAGAAAGGAAATAATAGCTCCAATCACGATTCCGATGAGTATCCATTTGGCTACATCTTCTATAAGATCAAAGAATCCATAACGGAGAATCGCTTTTACTTTTTCATATAATTTATGAGTGTGTGGCTCTGTTTCTGTGCAGAGATTGCATGAAAATCCTTCTTGTGGGATGGCATTATCATCTGCAGTTCTATCAATGATGTTTGTCAATGTGCCGCCAAAAATTCCGGCAAAAAATGCAGCGACAGGTCTGATAATTGCATAAATTGGACCAAGAAGTGAGTAGGTTGCGAGGATGGAATCCACACCCGTTGTGGGAGTTGATGAAAGGAAGGATATTGTCGAACCTTTTCCCGCACCTTCTTTTCTCAAGTATGCAGCGACGGGGATGACGCCACATGAACAGAGTGGCAGCGGAACACCAAAGAGAGATGCTTTCACATTTGACCAAAATGATCTGCCAGAAAAATGTGTGTATATTTTGTTTTTTGGAATTACCGTATTAAGCACACCGGCTATCAGGAAACCAAAGAGGAGATACGGAGCCATTTCTCCGAGAAGAGTCCAAATTTCTTTGAGGATACCGAGGAGAATGTTCATTTCTTGTTCTTATTTTTCTCTAAACATGTTTTACAAATACCGCGGAAATAACCATGCTTTTGTTTTATTTGATGACCTTCAATCTTCGTCTTACTCATATAAGGACAATTAATAACAAGATCATAAATTTTTCCGCATTGTTCGCAGAAAAAGTGGTGGTGCTGCTCTGTATTCAGGTCATATCGAACCTCAGAGCCAGTAATGTAAAGTGGGGTGACTATTCCTTTTTCCATAAAAAGTTTCAGGGAGTTATAAACTGTAGTTTTTGATATTGTGGGTACTCTTTTCACCACTTCTTCATAGATCATAGCTGCAGTGGGATGATTGTAGTTCTTATCTAAATACTGGAGAATACTCAACCTCTCATAGGTTGGCTTGATTTCAACTTCTTCTAAAATTTTCTTTAAATCTTGCATATTTGAACTCATTACGAATTTTGAATGAAAATATAAAAGGAATTATAACAATGTCAAATTACTTGTAAAATTATTTAGGAATAGTGTGACCGTTCGCAAACTCTCTTTTTATAGTATTAGTATATCTTTGCAGCACAATACCTGCGATAATAAATACCAAGCCGATGACCGTCGAAAAGAGAATTTTTTCTCCCACGACAATGCTCACCACAAAGAGAGATAAGAAAGGGGTTATATAAATAAAATTACTCACCTGTGCAGTTGTTCTTGCATATTTGAGTGCGCTGAGCCACACAATAAAGGTCAAACCCATTTCAAAAAATCCTACATACGCAGAACCAAGAATGCCTTTGAAATTTGGGAGAGAAAAGCCCACAAAATGTGAACGGATAATAATAAGAAAAATACTGAAGATCAGCCCAAAACAGAAACTCGCAAAAAGCTTCACCACAACATCATGCCTGTCTTTGAGATTGAAAATCCAAAATAATGCCCAAATAACTGCACTGCTCAGAGGAAGGAGGTCACCTTTTATGTCCGAAAAACTTAATCCCGAAATATTTCCGCGAGTAGCAATTATGATCACTCCCAGGAAGCTAATAATAATCGCAACAATACTGAGGAATTTTATTTTTTGTTTGAGTAAAGGAATGGAAAGCAGGACAAGCATCAGGGGCCAGGTATAGTTGAGAGTAATTGCTTCCTGTGCTGGCAGGATAGAATATGCTTTGAAAAGCACGATATAATACAAAAATGGATTGAGAAAACCAAGAAGTGCTGCAAAGAGAAAATCCTTTGTCGAATATGTTTTCAGAAGGTGTAGTTTTCTTTGTAAAATGAGAACAATAAAAATGATCAATGTAGAAAAAAACGATGCGTACAGGAGCAACTCGAGATAATCTACATGGCGGAGACTGAGCTTGAATGCTGAAGCGACTGTTGACCATAGTATCACTGCAAGTATCGCAAAAGAATATGCTTTTTTCTGTGTATCCATTCCTGCTAATTGCGCTCTTTTATGATACTTCTAACCTCTTTCTCTTTGAGATAACGCCACTCACCAATCGGCATTTTCCCAATATTGATGTCACCGATCTGAACACGTTTGAGTTCGATCACAGAACTTCCTACAGCTCTGAGCATTCTCCGTATTTGCTGATTCCTGCCCTCATAGATCACCATGCGGATTTTTGTGAGATTCTGAGCTTTATTAAAACTTTTTATGAAGACTTTTGCAGGAAGTGTTTTCCCGTCTTCAAGCTGAACACCTTCACGTAGTTCTCGTAATTGGCGGAAGTAAATTCGTCCCTTGGCTTTCACGAGATATGTTTTGGGAAGTTTCTTGCTCGGATGTGTGATCTTTTGCGCGAAATCTCCATCATTCGAGAGAAATAATAATCCTTCGGAATTCTTATCAAGACGCCCAATAGGGAAGACATGTTCTTTAAACTCAGGAAGCAGTTCGAACACAGTATGACGCTCAAAAGGATCATCGGCTGTAACAAGATATCCTAATGGTTTATTCAGCATCAAATATATTTTGTTGGAAGAAATGCTGAGTTTTCTGTTTTTGTATTCCACGACATCATTCTGCGGGTCGATGTCTGTTGCAAGGTCTCTTATAATTTTCCCATTTACCCGGATCTTGCTCTCAAGCACAAGCTGTTCGCAGGAACGTCTTGAGCCGAGTCCTGCCTGCGCAAGATATTTATTGATCCTCATTTCCTACCACTGCTCGATCGTATTTGAAAGGATCACATTACAGAGTTCATAAATAATGGATTTCTGAGCATTCTCTTCGGAGAAAAGTTCGATTCCCTGTCCATCTTCTTCTTCTGCAGTAGTGCCGCTGCCGTACGAAGCTGAGAGACTCAGATTGTTATTCTGCCAGATCACTTCATCACGCACCAGGTCTTTTGCTTCGATCTGAAAGACTATCGTGACTTTCCATTCCGAAGGATTTTCCTGCATGTCGTACGCATTGACCACTCTCTTATAAGAACGGACAGTTCCCAGAATATCCAGATCGGCATCATCGCCCTGCACGTCAAGGCGGTTATCTTCGATGAATGCATCGGTCAGGTAGTCTGAGACAAGTCCGGGCAACTCGTACTGCCCGGAATCATTATCAAATTCTGTGATCATGACCGTCTTTAGGTGCGGATTTGAGCGTGTATAAAAAGAGTAGTGTCCGCATCCAAAAATGCAGAGTAAAGCAATTGAAACCAATAAATATTTTTTCATCATATGACCTTCTTGCATAAGAAATTGAGAGAATGATTTTCTGTGTCAACTAATCTATATCAATTTTGGATACACATAGAATTTTTAATACAGTTGAATAGTTAATCTTCCAAACCGTTGAAACGGTTCCGACAGTTTGTTTTTCCTTATACCCACAAATGAATTTGCGGGTTGCTTAAAAGCAAATAATTATAACCGCACATATCAAAAGTCTAAGAGCTTGTAACAAGTCAATAAGCAAAAAAAAGAAAGCCATAATTTCAATTATGGTGGATAAAACAAAGAATCATGACAAAAACCATTTCAAAAACCATTTCAATGGTTTTACTTAATATTCGTGAACTAAATTTAAGTTTGATGCTTATTATTTATTATCAAAAACAATATTATGCTTTTTTAAGTAACAACTCCCATTCATCTTTGAAAGAAATGCTTTTATGATGTTCTGCTTGATTTTTTATATATCGTTTCACTTTTTTGACTTGAGATTCACTCACAGAAAAAGCGCCATAACCAATCTGCCAGAAGAAATGAGTTTTGAAAAAGCCATTCTGATTTATCCAATGTGATGATTCACCCTTTACATTCTTCATTACTTCATTTAAAGACCTATTCTGATGGAATAGTACAAGAGAATGAAGGTGATCTTCCGTTCCATCAATAATTCGAACTTTGATTTCAAGGCAGCAAATTTTTGTTCGAGGTGTTCGATTATTTTATGCCTCGTATCACAAGTCATGTATGGATATCTATCTTTTGTACCCCATACGATATGCAGCCATATGCGGGTTAGCGAATGTGACATATTTCCTCCTGTGTGCTTTTCAGTTTTTGATAAGAATATTATTTATTTTGTCAATGAATTTGGAATACCCCCTTATCTCATTTAATAATGTATACACTAATATATTTTTTTTATAAATATTATTATAAAAAGTTTGACTACAATTCTTCCAATTGTACCTTATTTATCGGAGGCTAAACATATGGCAAAAGATGAAATATTAACCCTGAATGAAGCTGCGAAATTTTTAAACATGTCACCGGAAACCCTGGTGAACCTGGTCTCTCAAAAAGAGCTCAAGGGTATTAAGGTCGGAAACCAGTGGCGATTTATTAAAGAAGAAATTGAATTATGGAAAGACACCCAAGACAAACCCAATGTCGAGAAAATCGCACTTGAAAACGTGGTCAGCAGATTTTTCTCGTTCATAAATTCAGATTTTATCCTTCGAGACCTGAATGCAAAACACCGTTTTGAGGTGCTCGCTTCGATGTCACAATTTGCGAAAGAAAACAGTGTGTGCACCAAACAGAGCTGGCTCTTTGATATGCTGAGCAAAAGGGAGCGTTTGATATCAACAGGTATCGGAAATGGTGTTGCTTTTCTGCATCCGCGCAGTATTCATACCGATAAAATAAACTTTTCTGCAGTACTGCTTGGGATTTCGCAGGAAGGAGTTGATTTCAGGTCTCTCGATAGAACGCCTGTGAATTTATTCTTTCTCTTACTGCTCAAGACCGAGCAACAGCATCTTTTCGCACTTTCCTATTTAAGCCAGCTTTTCAGAGAAGATCATCTCAAAGAACAAATCATGAAAGCACCTGATAATAAATCTATCATAGAACTTCTTAAGTTAAAGGTTGAGTAAGCTCACAAATCATATTATTAACCACCCGTCTATGCTACGCGATGCCGTGGCAGGCAGAGAGCACAAAGAGTGATATTATAAAAGTAAAAAAAAAATGGTGGG
>CAYUTH010000168.1:0-5460 GCA_964447485.1 uncultured Candidatus Cloacimonadota bacterium
TATTAAAAAATCTATCGGGAAGGGAAGTCAGGATTTATTATCTCACCATCGAGTCGACCTCAAGCTCGGAAACCGGTATGATAAAATCGGTGAACGAGGATTGGATTTTACTTGAGAACAAAAAAGGAAAAGATGTCCTCATCAGCAATGATAAGATTATCAAGATCAATACGAAGTAAAAAATCGGCTTACCACTTCCGATAAGCCGATAAAAAAATAGCAGAATTTATTTCTGTGAGATCTGAACGATCTCCGGTTTCACGTTTTTATATCTCGGCATGCTCATTCCGATATTTGCATTAATATAGGTGGGATCGCAGATGAGGTATTTTTTTCCATTCACCGTTACATAATCACCCGACACATTATCTATCTTTACTGCGGTGGCAATATGCCCCGGGTAGTCCAATCCGATTACTTCCAGCCCGAGTAATTTTTTCACAAGATAGGCAAAAATAACCGAGCGGTCTTCGCAGTCACAGTAGGGATAGAAAAGCGTTTCTTCGGCAAAAAGGCATTTTTCCTTTCCAAACTGCTGCTGATCGGTTTCATATTCGAACGCAGTCTGGACAAAGCGAAGCAGAATGTTGAGGGCTTCGGATTTTGATTGCCCTGTTAAAATGGGCTTGAGCTGTTCAACAAGTGAAGAATAGGATTGGTCCATTAAAGGGGTGTTGAAATAGATTGGATATGAGGTGTGTGGATAGGTATTCAGGAAGTCCACGATATTCTTATTGTATGTATAATTGATCGTATAATTTGTCCCATTATATGAAAATTTTACCTTCTTTGGCACGTTGCCCCACAAAACAGGAAGGGTGTTCAGGTTCAACGAAACGACCTTATTCGCATCGGGATAGTCACCTTGGTACGTGTACATAGAGCCGAGTTGAAGTTCTTTGCCATCGAGAGACATCACATAGAAACGGTTGTTATCAATCGTGAAGTAGGGAGCGCCGAAAATATCATCCTTGCTGGGAAGAAGCAAATATACATTATTATCCGAGTAGCCGATCTTGGAATCGTATCCCGACTTGTTGAGCATGAACCACGTGAAAAGGAGCGTTTCCGTTTCATCTCCATTATTTATGACATTTCCAATATCGTAAAGGAGCATGCAGTAACCCCAGTCATTCAAGGCAAGGGATTTTTTATAGGATTTTGCTTTGTCGAGAGTACCTTCGAATTTTGCATTGCTGATCTTTTTCCAGTATTCTGAGATCAATTCATTGTTGGGCTTTCCTTTCAGGGAAATACGCAGGGATGCCTCATCCGGCATAGAGACAGGTGCTTCGTAGAAATCAACAGTAATGGAGAGTGCTTCGGTTTTCGTTTTGGTAATGGTTTCCTTCAGGGCATAGGGGGTATCGTCATTCTTGATTTCCCGGGGTTTTACATCTGGCTTTGCTTCTATTTCTTTTCTCGGTGATTTAAATGACTTGTGCACTTCTGGCACATCGAGTTCTTTTATGGTGTCGTTTCTTTCAATTTCAGTTTGCTGGAGCGGTTGGGGTTTTGCTTTCGGGATTTCAGCAGGTTTGGGCGTGTCATCGACTTTCAGTCCCTGGAAAACCTGGAACTCCTTCCAGTCATCCTCGAGGAATTGCATGAACAGCTTGTCCTGCTCGGTTTTATATTCATCGAATTGTTGTTGATCTTTTTTGAGCCACTCCTCATAATCGCTTTGTGCAAGCAAAGGTGCGGTGTTCATCACCAATAAACAAGCAATAAAAATACGGATTTTATTTTTCATATATGCTCCGATCTTAAGGTTCAAAGTTTAATAAGATGAGGATGAAAATGTGAATTTTTTATGGCAAGAAAAAAGATTACAGCAATACTCAAAAAAAGGAAAAGAGAGAATTAAGTAATTTTTCATATACAATATTCTACTATCCCTTTATACGTTGGTTTTTTAAAAAAGCTTTGCTGAAATTTTAGGATATCCCATTGTTTCTTTTTCAGAAAAAGTTAAAATATTGAGGAAAATAAAATTTTTCTTGACAAAGAAGTTTTTATAATATTTCTATTACACCTGATAAGGGTAACAAAAATATGAATGAGTTAAAAAAAATAGAAAAACTTATAATTGATTTTGGTTTATCAATGCGGGAAGCAAAAGTATATACTACACTTTTTCATAAAAAAGACTTCACTGCCGCAGAAATCCAACAGCTTGTAAACATTCCAAGAACAAAGGTTTATGAGGTGATGCAGCTATTAATCAGTAAGGGCTTATGCGCTGAAATTAAAATTGGGCGACTTAAAAAATATCAGGCGGTAAAACCGGAATCTTCCTTTAATGGATTATTGCAAAAGTATAAGGAAGATATTTCAGTAAAAGAAAATATAGCTGATAATGTCATAAAGATTCTCTCACCCATCTTTGAACAAATAAAGGAAAAGGATAATCCTCTGGACTATATTGAAGTAATTCGGGATAGTCAGCAAATTCACGAAAAATTCGTATCTAATATCGCCTTAACTAATCATGAACTTCTGGCTTTTTCGAAAGCGCCCTATTCTGTTCCATATATTGTTGACCACGAAAAAGAGATTGAAGCTCTCAAAAGAGGAGTCAAGTTTCGTAGTATTTATGAATATAAGGATGCCGTGAAACAAGAACTTGTAGAGGTCATCGATATCTGGGTTTCTGCCGGCGAAGAAGCACGGGTAATCCCGGGATTACCAATGAAAATGATCATCTTTGATGATAAGATAACCATGTTTGCTCTGGATGATCCGATCTCACTGAAGCCCAGCATAACCACGTTAGTTATAAATCATCCCAGTTTTACCAAAGCGCTCAAATACGTTTTTGAAAGTTGCTGGGAAAAAGCAATGCCGTTTGAAGAATATAGGATTAAATCCAAAGAATCTCCTCCAGAAGCGGATCAACCTCTGGCAAATACCTCTGTAAGAGAGAAAATGTCTTAGAATATAAAAAGGGCTGTTAGCTCTTGACTTTGGCAGTTGTACTAACAGCCCATTGGAAATCGACATATTGAAAGGAAATACAAAAAGAATGGATCCTTCCATTTATGCCTTTAATTTTTAAAAAAAGTATGGTGTTTTAATATGTCAAGTAAATTGAGATCATGTCGAGAATGTTAATGTCAAAAATAGGAGACCCCAATTTTAGTTTGGGGATTAGGGTATTAATGTCATTGATAGGTATCTATTCCGACCACTCTACAGAGGTATAGGCGCATCGGGATAGAATAATTATATTAAAAAAAATTATAGGAGAAAACAATGAAAAAGAGTATTATCTTATCTATGGTTTTATTCATGATGTCCTTAGTATTGCAAGCCCAAGTTCTTGAATGGAACTGGGTAACACAAGCTGGTGGGAGCAGCGCTGATTTAGCTAAAGCTATCAAAGTAGATGATAATGGCAATTCGTATGTCACCGGAAACTTTCAAGGCACAGTGACTTTTGGCACAACCGAATTAACAAGCAGCGGACTGAAGGATATTTTTGTGGCCAAAATGGATGTTGACGGCAACTGGTTGTGGGCAATTCAAGCTGGCGGCGATATGAATGATGAAGCTCGTAGTATAACGGTAGATGTAAATGGTAATTCGTATGTAACCGGCAGCTTTTGCGGTACTGCTACTTTTGGGGCTTACACACTGATCGGTTCAAGCTCTCTAATGGGACACCTGGAAACTATTTTTGTAACCAAAATAGATTCAGATGGTAACTGGCAGTGGGCTCAAAAAGCTGGTGCCTGGGGTTATGATTGGGGTACTGATATCGAAGTAGATGCAGTCGGCAATTCGTATGTAACCGGAAGCTTTTTATGGTATTGTGTCTTTGGAACCGATAGCTTGTTTACTTCTAACTTTGCGATGAGTCCGGGAGGTATGCCTGCCGGTGGTTATCAATGGGATGCTTTTGTAGCAAAGCTTGATCCCAACGGTAATTGGCTCTGGGAACAAGGTTGCGGCAGTACCAGTACGAGTTCAGATGATGGCTTTGGTATTACTCTTGATGCAAGCGATAATTTGCATATAATGGGAGATTATAACGAAACGGCGTACTTCGGGGCAGACAGCCTTATCACCAACGGACAAAGTGATATTTTTGTAGCAAAAATGGATACGGATGGGAATTGGCTGGGAGTTACAGGTGCTGGTGGTGCTTCCCAAGATCGCGGTTATGGACTAAGCGTAGATGCAGACGGAAATTCCTATGTTACAGGACAGTTTAGTGATACCGCTACTTTTGGTACGCACAGTATAACCACAAACGGTGATACCTTTGGTGATATTTTTGTGGCTAAAATGGATGCTGCCGGCAACTGGGAATGGGCAATTAGTGTGGGAGGAACCAAGATCGATTATGGCTTTGGGATAAGCACTGATGCCAATGGTAATTCTTATGTAACCGGAATGTTTGAAGAATCAGCAACTTTTGGTGCTACTACCTTAACCGCCACCGATATTGTCGGCGATTGTGATGTTTTTGTGGCAAAAGTTGATACAGATGGTAACTGGCTTTGGGCGAAACAGGCTGGCGGAGATGATGCCGATTATGGCTATGGTATAAGTATAGATGCAAATGGTAATTCGTATGTAACCGGCACCTTTATAGGCACAGCAGATTTTGGCGCTACAACCTTTACCAGTAATGGAGAAGAAGATATTTTTGTGGCAACGATTGTAGAGCCAATTCTTGGTGATTTCAATTCCGATGGTTATGTTGATGCATCAGATTTGCAGTTATTTGGTGACCACTGGCATTATGTTACTGCTGATCCGGGCTGGGATGCAATGTATGATCTTGATCCGAACGGTATTATCGATGCTGCTGATCTGCAGGTATTTGGAGATCACTGGCACGAAGGAATACCTCCTACATTACTCAAAGGTGATGAAGGCAAAGGACCAAATGCAGGTGCAGGAATAGAGTTTGATCTTGATGCAACGACAGCAGGCAATCAGCATGTCATCGCAATATCCTCACAATCTGCCGGTACTTATATAAGATTAGATGTCTATGCAACCGGCGTTCATAATCTTGATACTTATGAATTTGAAGTTACCTATAATTCCGACGAACTTACCTACATCAGCTCATCAGCAACAAATCCTATCACATTTGAGCAGAATATTCTTACCACTAATGGTGGATCAGCAATAGGATGGATGGTAGATAGTTCGGTTTTGGGTGTGCTCAGTATTGCTTATACACTGGCAGGCACAGACACGCTTGAAGCACCTGAAGGAGATGGTTTGCTTGGTGATATAGTATTCCAGGCACAGGTGGCTACATACGGCACTTTAGGTTTTGGAGATGTGTATTATTACGACACCTTTGGTGTTCAGGACTTAATTACGGATACCGGAACTGCTACACTTCCAGTAGAACTTTCAACTTTCAATGCTATTTATAATACTGTATCAGGTTTTGTTTCTCTTTTCTGGGCAACTTCAAGTGAAACAGATGTGAAT
>CAYUTH010000169.1:0-5386 GCA_964447485.1 uncultured Candidatus Cloacimonadota bacterium
TGGAGATTGGGTGAACAAAGGCGAAGCAATTGGCAGGATCGATAATGGCGAACTCAAAAACATGGTTGACCAGGCAGATGCTTCTTTACTTGCCGCTCAAGCATCCTATGAAAGCGCACAACTGAACCTAACGACATCTAAAAAGTTATATGACGACGGGAAGGTGTCCAAAATGTCTTATCTTGAAGCTCAGATAGGTCATAAGAGCGCTCAGGCAGGTCTCGAAGCCGCAAAAGCAGGGCTCGAGAGTGCGAACCGTTATCTGAAAAATTCCCTGTTCACCGCACCTGTTTCCGGATTTATTACCAATATATATTTGGAAGTTGGCGAGATGATCGGAACTGGAAGCCCGGTGTGCTCGATCGTAAATACAAAGAAACTCATCCTTAAAACCGGAATTGGCGAAAGCAATATCCTGAATGTAAGCAAAGGACAGCATGTCAGTATCAATTATGATGACTATGTTCAAGAATTCGACGGGGTCATAACCGGTGTAGGCATTAAGCCGATTGCGGGAACAGCCAATTATCCGATCGAGATCGAGCTTGATAATAAAGATCGGATGCTGCTGCCCGGAATGGTTGTGGAAGGATATATTCTTGCTCATGTGTATCAAGATGTCATTTATACTTCTCTGAATAATATCTCAGAAAAATATGACGATAAGCTCGTATATATTATTGATGAAAACAACATGGCGCATAAGGTAAATATTGAACTTGGTGAAGAAGTTGATCGTGATGTTATCATCAAAAAGGGCTTGAACCACGGAGATAAACTCGTAAGAGAAGGGTATGAGAATCTGCAGGAAGGCACAAAAGTAATAATCAAATCTGTCTATCAGTCCGAGACATCATCCTAAGGAGTTCCTATGTCATTAGCACAGTTTTCAGTAGATCATAGCAAACTGATAAACATGATCATGGTCATCGTGTTCATCGTTGGTATTTACACGCTCATTTTCATGCCAAAGGAAGAGATGCCTTCTGTGGAATTCGGTGCATTCTATATTGTGGTTTCCTATCGCGGGGTATCCCCCGAAGAGATGGAAAATCTCGTGGTGAAGAAGCTCGAAGAGCAGATCATAAACCTGGATAATGTTGATTATTTTCAATCGACATGTGCAGCGGGGAGGGCTACAATCTTTATCAGGATGGAACCTAATGCCGATATTGATCAGGCATGGTCAGACCTGAACACAGAAATGCAGAAAGTGACCAACCTGCCGGATGATGCAGATGATCCGATCCTTGTCCGTCTCAACATGAGAGAAGTCAACGAGATATGTACCGTTGCCCTGGGCGGCGACTTTTCTGCGAATGCGATCAGGGAGATCGCAAATGATTATAAAGATGAAATATTGACGCTGCCGAATATTGCGAACGTAGAAATTGCCGGTACTCGTGACCGCGAGATATGGATTGAGAATGACGTACACAAGCTTGATCAATATGGATTGAGTATATTTGATGTTGCGAATGCGATTACGAATAGAAATAAAAATGTCCCGGCAGGAGATATCAGATTTGGACGTGCGGAATTTCTCATTCGGACTGTCGGGGAATTTGACACTGTTGATGAGATCGGAGACGTGATCGTGAAAATGGATAGGAACGGGAGAGCCATCAGGATAGGGAATGTTGCCACAGTGATCGATACGCTCGAAGAGCAGGTCACAATCGGCAAACTCAACGGTGATAAAGCAGTGAATGTGAATATTTATATGGATGCGGAAGGGAATATCCTTCAGGTTATGAAGAATATACGAGCAGCATCCAATACGTTTGTTGAAAACGTTCCCGGCTTGAACCTGGAAGTACGAAATGATGGATCGATCGAGGTAAAAAATAGTCTTTTCACGCTTGGAAATAACGCTCTTTTTGGTATTATACTTGTTTTCATTACGTTATTAATTTTTATCGGTTGGAGAAATGCATTGTTTGCAGCGTGGGGCATTCCTTTCAGCTTTTTCCTGACTTTTGTGATCATGGATCTCCTTGGCGTAACCATGAACAATCTCAGCTTGTTTGCACTCATTCTGGTGATTGGAATGATCGTGGACGATGCGATCATTGTGCTCGAGAATGTTCATCGTTACAGAGAACAGGGGATGAGTGCAAAGGAAGCAGCCATCAAAGGTACCAATGAGATCATGTGGCCCGTCGTAGCTGCGGTGGCAACAACTATTGCTGCCTTTCTGCCAATGCTTCTTATTTCGGGAATGATGGGCAAATTCATGAGTGTGTTTCCGATAGTTGTTTCCATTGCGCTTTTTGCCTCATTGCTCGAATGTCTGATCATACTTCCATCCCATATTGCAGATTTCAGCGGAAAGTCGGGTGAGAATCTCAAAGATAAAACCCATAAGCTACACGCGTGGCTCACGAAGGTTTACCAGTACCTCATCAAACGAGCGCTGAAGCATCGATATATTTCAGTCATTATAGTTGTGGGCGCTTTAATTTTGGCTCTGAGTGCATTCGGGATGGGATTGATAAAATTCGAATTTTTCCCTTCGGGAACTCCCAAAACAATTATTCTCAATCTTGAAACTCCAGTTGGGACAAGCTTGGAAAGGACAGATGAAGTTGCTTCTCAAATTGAGGAGTTTATTCAGAACATGGAAGAAAGCACAGATATTGAAGCGGTTGTTTCTACAATTGGACAATATACAGAGCATCACAGAACCCAGATCGAAACCTCAAATGCAGAAATAAAGATAGACCTTCTTGATGCAGATGACCTTACCTATTCCATTGAGCAGATCAAGGGTACTATCAGAAAATATCTTGATACTGTGCCCGGTCTTTTCTCATACAAATTTATAGAAGGACAGCGCGGTGGACCTCCCACAGATGCTGATATAGAGTTACGTATCATCGGTAATAATATCGATAAACTTGAAAGCATCGGAAGCTATGTGATATCAATGCTGGAAGACATTCCGGGCGTTTCGGATATAGAAACAAATATGGATAACGGCAAAAAAGAGATAAAAATCGTGCCAAAGCATGATAAGCTCGGATTGTACGGCTTGACAGTGAATAGTATTTCTTCAGTCATTTCTATCGCTTCCTACGGTGCTCCAGTCTCAAAATTCAGGGGTGGAGAACTCGATGAATATGATATTGTCGTCCGCGTGCGTGAGGATCAGATAGATGATGTGACCGATCTGAAAGAGATAAAGATCCGCACAAACTCGGGTGATCTTATTCCATTAAAAGAGTTAGCTGATTTTGAAATTTCAGCAGGTTATTCTCAAATAGAGCATTATAACGGCAATAGGGTTCTTACTGTCACCGGGAATACAACGACGTATGATCAAGATGGAAAAACAGTGAAACAAACACCTGATGAGGTGACAAGTATATTGAGAGGAAATGCCCTCACTGGCGAGCAGGGAGTTCTCAGCAATTTTACCGAACGATTCCCCGGATATCAGCTGCAATATGGCGGTGTGACCCAGCAAAGGACAGAGGTTTATAACTCATTATACATAGCTTTGATTGTTGCGCTTATTCTCATTTTTGCAATTCTCGCTGCGAAATTCAATTCCTATGTGCAGCCCTTCATTGTAATGTTAACTATTCCTTTTGCGATAATCGGTGTGATTTTCGGTTTGATGATCACCGGACTTCCCTTCTCCATGATGACGCTCATCGCAGTGCTGGCTCTTGCCGGCATTGTGGTAAATGATTCACTCATTCTGGTTGATTTTGTAAACAGCGAAAGAGAGAAAGGGGTCGATAGATGGAATTCTCTTATCAATGCGGGAACTGTCCGACTTCGTCCAATTCTGATGACAACGGTGACTACCATTGCAGGATTTATGCCGATCCTTCTTTCTACATCAAGCCAGGTTGAAAGCTGGAAACCAATTGCAGTCAGCATCGCTTTTGGACTTGCATTTGCCACACTTCTCACACTCTTGATTATTCCTGTAGTCTATTCATTTATTGATTCTATATTTGGGAAATTTGGTATGACCAGGTTCAAGACCCATAAAAAGTTTGATGAATGCGTAGATTGTAAAAAATAAAAAACATTCTCTTATACAAGAAGCCGGACTCTCAGGAGTTCGGCTTTTTTGATTGAAATATTTTGCTCAGTTATCGGACTTGACTTCGCAGGAGTTAGCGAAAGTGGAGTTAAGAACGAAAACTATTTTGCAATTCTTGCAATTCTTAAGTCAAATCCACCTGCGGTGTTTTTAACTCAAGTCTTGCTCGGCTCCTCCTTGTCTGGGCGTAGCTTTGCGAATCCTGACACACTTATCCGCTCGTAATCCGCTTTGCTCAAACCAGAAGTTTCAGACTCGACTTGAAAGCGAAGCGTCGAGGTGAGAATGAAAAAAAGTTTACTTGAGTTTAAATATCTCATACTCCTCTTCTGATAAAGCGAAGGCGGAATCTACTATCTTCACTTCCTCATAAGTTAGATTGTATAATTTATAAACCATTAAATCAATTTCGGCTTCTAGAGCGGTGGTGTCTGCTAAAAGATTCTTCTTTTTCTACCAGCACTACATCTTCGTAATCTTCCGATAAAATGCGTGCAACAGCCAAGCCTATAATGCCACCGCCGAGAATGAGTATAACAACTTTTTCTATCTTTTCCTCATTGATATTATTTTAACGATAAAGACCATCTGCATTTTGGAGCGAAGCTGAAAAATGCCTTTTGAAACGATTTATACCGTTTAATTTTCTTTTTCATTAAGTCATTAACACCATAACGCTTGATACGGCTTGATGAGTTCCATCAACTCAACCGGAGCCAGGATCATCAAGCCGTAGTTTTTGAACACATACATTTTTTTATTCTGGTCATTGGCAAAACGATCAACGGTTAACAGCGCATCGCAATCAAAGCGAATGGCAGCAAGCACAATCTCTCTGTCTTTTAACGAAAGGCTGCCCAGCAATGAATTGTCATGAACCGCTTTTTTATAGTTCTGCTCTGCTTTTTCTGAAAAAGCTTCACCATGCTTATATTCGGAAACAACCGTTTCCCAGTGGTCCCATACGTCGTGAAACCATTGAACAAATCGTTTATCTTCACGTGCCGATACTTCCTTATAAACAGCAGACGACAGAGCAAATTCAAAATGCGCCCGGAAAATGCCGATAAAAAAATTATGAAGGGCTTCGATCTCATTGTGTAATCGGCTTCCTTTTTTAATTTTGCCTTTTTGCGTCTGAAAATATTCCTCACTCTCCCGGTAATGCTCAAAGATGTATTCGCCAAAATCCAGAAGATATTGCAGAATGTTTGTATCCAAAAATATCCTGCCCGGGATTGCTTTGAACTGCGAAAAACTGTCTTGCACTTTTATTTGCTCAATTAGTGTTTTCAATTTTCGCCTTCCACAATTTTTATTTCTTCT
>CAYUTH010000170.1:0-5192 GCA_964447485.1 uncultured Candidatus Cloacimonadota bacterium
CTCCTTCCCTATCTCGAAATGATTGGAGATTCAGCAGAAGTATATGCATTCGTTGCTGAAGATACGCCTTCTTCGAATGCTGCTTCCTCGGACATAACTGAAATTATTAATATTAATTCTGCGACGATTGAACAGCTTCAGAATTTGAGCGGAGTCGGCGAGAAAAAAGCGCAAGCAATTATTGACTACAGAAACGAGCAGGGCTCTTTTGAAACTATCGAAGAGATCAAAAATGTGAAGGGCATCGGACAGGGCATATTCGATAAAATAAAAAATAGGATTGAGGTTTAATATGGAATTTCAGGATGTTGCTGCATCACCGGCACTTGCAAAAATGTATGAGGAACAGGGCAACTATGCAATGGCACTGATCATGTATAAAAAACTTACCGAGAAAAAGCATGATGAGTTCTATGAAAAGAAGATCACCTACCTTGAAGAAATTATAAGCTCTAAAAGCAAAAAAGATCGGGCAGCAATCGGTTCATTCGTCATGAGTGATGACGAAAAGGACGTGTTCAATATTCAGAAAGATGAGGAAAAAGAAACCGGGAAACCAACATCCAAACCTGAAAAGAAATCCGAAAAAAAAGAAGATACAGACGAACTCGACAATATACTAAAAGGAAGCAGCTCGGATATATCCTACTTGATCCTCGACAAGTATGCAGACATGACGGTCGAGCAATTTCTCTCGCTCCTTGCAAGCATGATCGGCAAAAACAGGAAACTCGACGAGATCACTCTTATGGATGTTCTACAGGCAATAGAAAGGATATAATGACACACAAAGCAGCACATTTGCAGAATGGTACTGTATATATTGATCCCGCTCAAATCAAACTAATAATTTTTGATAAGGACGGCACGTTATCCGATTTAAATATGTGGATCGAGATCATCAAACAACGGGCGAGATTACTTGGCGAGCATTTTGAATTATCAGAGAATAAAGTGGATGACATCATTCGCGCAATGGGTGCAGATCCTTATTCAACGAATATTCTCGATGTTGCCATCCTGACAGATTCACGTCCCACAACAGAAAAAAAAGTAATACATAAACTCATAGAGTTTGGATTGAAAAAGGATGAAGCTCACGAGTCAACACACCGCATTTTTGGAGAAGTGGACAGTATTGTGGATTTGAGAAAGATCGCAAATCCGCTTGGGGATATTCGGGGATTATTTGAAAATGCATTGGAACACAACATTAAAATCGCAGTTGCAACATCCGACCTTGCAGTGCGTTGTGAAAAAATCCTGGAAGCGTTCGATGTGCTCGATCAGGTACATGCAATATCCGGTGCGGACAGCATCACGAATGATAAACCTGCTCCCGATATGGTGCATTATGTGTGTGAGAGACTTGAAATCAAACCCGAGCATACCGCGGTTGTGGGTGACAGCACACTGGATATGGAAATGGCAAAGAATGCCGGATGTGGACTTTCTATTGCAGTGTTGACCGGCAAAGATGGCGCTGACCTTCTTGAACCATTTGCAGATTTCATAGTGCAGTCGATAGATAATATTAAGGTGAGATGATATGCGTAATATCGATCTTAAAACAGAAAAACAGAAAATAATAAGCTTCATCAAAACTTATTACAAAGATGCAGGTTTTACTAAAGGTATCATCGGGCTATCCGGCGGAGTTGATTCATCACTTGTGGCTTATCTTGCAGTAGATGCACTTGGCAAAGAAAATGTCATTGGTGTGCTCATGCCTTACAAAAACAGCAGGGATGACAGTTTCGATGACGGAAAACTGGTTGCAGAAACACTTGGCATCAAATATATTATTCGAGAAATTACTCCAATGGTTGATGCTTATTTCGAGACTTATGAACCCAATGCAGACAAACTTCGAAAAGGCAACATGAAAGCCAGAGCTCGCATGTGCACGATCTATGATCTTGCTGCAAAGGAACATGCACTGGTGCTTGGCACAGGCAATAAAACTGAACTCTTCCTCGGCTACGTCACCCAATTCGGAGATGGAGCATGCGCCCTCGAACCACTTGGCTGCCTGTATAAATCAGAAGTATGGAAACTTGCAGAAATGATGGGAGTTCCCGAGAATATCGTTAAGAAAATCCCAACTGCCGATCTTTGGGAAGACCAAACCGATGAAGAAGAACTTGGACTCTCCTACGCGGATGCTGATGAAATACTGTATGCACTTTATGAAAAAAAGCTGCCAAAGGAAGAATTATTCTCACGGGGATTTACTGAAGAACAAATTCAGCACATTATCTCAATTGTTGAAAGAAACGGATTCAAACAATCTGTTCCACCAAATCCCGAAACCTACACTCTTTAATAAGAAAGTAAGCCATGAAAACTTATATCGGAATATTCCAACCCAAACGCTGCCAAATTTGCAAAAAACACAAAGCCACACGCACATGCCCTAAAACTCATCGACAAATCGGCTTTCATTGCTGTAATGAAATCCGCATTAAAATGGAGTGTCCAAAGGACTGTAAATATGCATTAAAAAGCGCTCAGGACAAAAATTCCATTCAGTTGAACAATTACTCGGAATCTATTACAGAACAGCAGGATCTCCTTGATCTTCATCTTAAGAGATGGATTAAGACCGAGAATCCTCTCTTTGAAAACAACACGCCAAAATCATATGCCAAAACTGAAACCGGGAAAAAGAAAATCGATTCTTTTCTGAAAAAGCACGAGCAGGCATTAAAGGGCGCTCTTTCTTATAATTATGTGCGAGAACAGCTTAGCATCCCACCTCAAGAAAGAACTCATCAAACCCACGAGGATGTTGCAAATCGTTTTATGGAACTGGTTATTAATTATGATCACGAAGACACACTTGCACTGCTTGTTCATCATGAAATGTATAAGAATGAGGATTTCAAGAAAAATTACCTGAAAAGAAATCTTGCAAATAAAGCATTCAAAGCCATCAGAGAATTCGATCTTATCCGCTCTGCGCTGAGCAAGGAACAGGATCAGGCAATCGTGGAATTCGAGATCAATGGTAAGTATTCACTTTCACTTATCCTAAAAAAGATAAATAGTAACTGGTTTATCAAAGAAAAGATATTTGGCGAATCGGGAATGGTTCTCTCAGAGAGTGAATTCATCCAGCGGATTGCTTATAAATATGCGCAGCAGAATTTTGATAAAGCATATAATGATCTGAAGAAATACCTGCAGGTTTTCCCGGATTCTGCTGATCTTCATTATTATTTCGGTATCTATTATTCGACAAAAGGCAAAATTGAAAAAGCAAAAGAGCATTTTCTGAATTCTATGGAATTAGATCCGGAATTCGCCGAAGCAAAATATAATTACGCATTCCTCTTTCAGGCAGAGGGTAATATTAAGAAATGCCGGGAGCTTTATGAAGAGATCCTCGAACAAAAAGAGGAAAAGAAGACCCTTAACAATCTTGCGGTTATTTATGAACAGGACGGACAAATCGAACAAGCGCTTGTACTTCTTAAAAGAGCTCTTGAATTGGACCCGGACTTCGAACTGGCGCAAAAGAACGTAGAAAGAATCAATGAAAAAAAGAACACTGCTCAAAACTCTTCCGAAAGTAACGAAGCACTTCCTTCAGAATAAGCCGATCAACTCCGTCACAGAAATAAAAGTTACCCGCCTGTGCAACCAGCGGTGCAGGCAGTGTAACATTCATGAGAATCGTGAGGGAAATCCCTTTATGAGCATGTCCGAATACATGCTTGTGCTGAGAAAGTTAAAAAAGTATGGAAGCCTTGTCGGTATGATAAGCGGAGGTGAACCACTTCTTCATCCTGATATCATTGAAATTCTGGCACAGGCAAAAGAAGCCTTTCCCCTTTCGGTTTCACTCGTAACCGGACTGTATTTTGATTATGATAAAATTTCTGATGTGATCGATTTCTGTTTGAAAAACGGGATAAATATTCAGACATCACTCGATGGACTGGGAGAGACCGGTTCCTATCTGCGTGGTGTGGAGCGACATCCTGAAATTATTCTTTCCAACATGAAAAGGATCACAGAGCGAAAAAAGGAACTCAGCTCACCTTCTTTTACCTATGTGAACTGTGTACTCAGCGCAAAAAATCTCGATCAGGTTCCGGATATAATAAAAGCAAGTAAAGATGCCGGCTGGGAAGTAACGATCGGTGTGTATCACTCACTTCTGGATACAACCAAAAAAGACGATGAAATGAAGATCAAAGATGCGGAAGCACTGCAAAAAACAATAGACTTTCTGACAGGCAATCCTGCGATCCTCAATCTCAATTCCTTCATCGAAGGTATCCCGAGAATCCTACATAACGATTTCCCTGATTTCTGTCCTTTTGTGGATGGCAAGCGCACGGCAACTCGTCTCACGATAATGCATAACGGCGAGGTACATCTGTGCAAGGGTGATGCAATTGGAAACCTGCTCGAACAAAATCTCGATGAGATAGTGAATGGGAATCAATACGAGGAAACTTTGACGGAATACTCTTCTTGCGATGGATGCTGGAGTAGTTGCTACACGCAAAAATACCTGCTGTTTCATCCGCAGAATTTCTCGCAAATTCTTGCTCATGGAAAAAAATTACTCAATCTTAAAGGAGCGGCAAAGGATAAATCATGAAGAGCTACCTCGATATTGCTCTTGAAGCAGCACAAAAAGCAGGTTCGATCATCAGAGAGAATTTTCATAAGAAAATAGAGGTCGATTATAAGGGGCGTATTAATCTGGTTACAAATGTTGATAGAGAAGCAGAGAAAGCAGTTATAGAAACAATCAAACAATATTATCTTAAGCACAACATACTCACTGAAGAAACGGAGCACGAACAGGATGCATCACAGCCATTCCGCTGGGTCATTGATCCGCTGGACGGAACCACCAATTATGTACATGGTTTTCCTTTTGTGTGCGTGTCTATTGCGTTGCAGAAAAATAATGAAAGTATTGTAGGAGTTGTATATAATCCCATCCTGAATGAACTTTTTTATGCTGAGAAAGGCGGGGGCAGTTTTAGAAATAACGAACCGATCTCAGTATCGGACAATGCAGATTTCTCAAAATCCCTTCTCGCTACCGGATTCCCCTATGATATGTTAAATGAAGAAAGAAACAATATCAAGAACTTTTCAAAGATGATAAAAAAATGCCGGGGTATTCGTCGTCCCGGCGCTGCAGCGCTGGATTTGTGCTATGTTGC
>CAYUTH010000171.1:0-5171 GCA_964447485.1 uncultured Candidatus Cloacimonadota bacterium
AGAATCGATCCTTCTGAATGGATGTCTAAATTTGGAGTGGATGTTGATGGTTTCCAGATCATAGTATCGCCACACACACCTGCAACAAAGGCATTCCATGCCCATACTGCCACAGGAAAGTTGAAGGCGGAAATAATACCGATCACGCCAAGTGGATGGTACTGCTCAAACATTCTATGTTCAGGTCTTTCGGACTTTATTGTCGCTCCATAAAGCTGGCGAGACATCCCAACTGCAAGATCAGCCATGTCGATCATTTCCTGCACTTCACCAAGCCCTTCTGTGTAGATCTTTCCCATTTCCATTGTGACCAGTTTGCCCAGTTCGTCTTTGTACTTTCGCAGTTCGAGTTCGATCAAACGAACGATCTCACCGCGTTTGGGAGCAGGAATATTTCTCCAAATTTTAAAAGCTTCCTGGGCTTTTTCTGCTACAATATCATAATCTTTGGCAGTTGCTGTTTTTACTTTTCCAAGAACGGAGTCGTCAATTGGTGAATATACGGTTACTTCTTCTCCATTAGTATGAAGCCATTCGCCGCAGTACGCGCCGTGATTCACTTCTTTTATCCCGAGTTTTTCCAATATTTCTTTCATATATCTCCTAATGTTTTAACCACACAGCTTCATTACATTACGCCGTTGCAGGCGAAAATTCACAAAAATTACGAAAATAAAACGAGAAAATTGCATTCTCCAAAATTGTTTTACCAACTCCGCGAATTAAGCAAGCTTTGTAGTTCATTATTATATTCTCGTAAACCTAATTTTTTCGTGTCTTTCGTGTTTTTCGTGGTTCATATCTCTTTTATTCTTCTTCAAGGAAGGGGTAGCGATAATCAGTTGGAGGGCTGAACGTCTCTTTGATCGTTCTTGGGGACACCCAGCGAAGGAGATTGATCATATCCCCTGCTTTATCGTTGGTTCCTGATGCGCGCGCACCGCCAAATGGCTGCTGCCCGACAACTGCTCCGGTTGGTTTATCATTCACATAGAAATTTCCCGCAGCATTTCGCAGTATATCTTTTGCCAAAAGAATTGCTTCTCTATCGTTCGCAAAGACAGCGCCGGTCAATGCATATGGCGAGGTTTCATCGCAGAGATGAAGGGTTTCTTCAAACTTATCATCATCATATACATAAATCGTGATGACAGGTCCGAATATCTCTTCCTGAATTGTTTTAAATTTCGGGTTGGTCGTGAGAATGACAGTAGGTTCGATGAAATATCCCTTTGCATCATCAAAATTACCGCCAATAAGAATTTCAGCATCATTCGCATTTTTTGCAAATTTGATATATTCTGTAATAGAATCAAAGGCAGCTCTATCGATGACCGCATTCATGAAATTTCTGAAGTCCATGACATCGCCCATTTTTATTGTTTTGATGTCTTCGATGAGCGGGTCTTTGAGCTGTGCCCATACACTTTTTGGAATATATGCGCGTGATGCTGCAGAGCATTTCTGTCCCTGATACTCGAAAGCGCCACGAACGATTGCCACTCTGAGTGCTTCGACATCTGCTGAAGTATGAGCAACGATAAAATCTTTACCACCTGTTTCTCCAACGATACGCGGGTAGGTTTTATAATGCTCAATATTTTTCCCGATCGTTTTCCACATACTCTGGAATGTGACCGTGCTTCCTGTAAAATGTATTCCTGCGAGCTCAGGACTTTGCAGAACAGGATTTCCAACCTGTGCTCCTGAACCGGGAATGAAGTTTATCACACCATCGGGCACGCCTGCCTCTTTGAATAGTTTCATAAGATAATATGCACTAAATACTGCCGATGAGGCAGGTTTCCACAATGCGACATTACCCATGATCGCCGGTGCAGAAGGCAGGTTTCCTGCAATAGATGTGAAGTTGAAAGGCGTCACAGCAAAGACAAATCCTTCCAATGCACGATGCTCGAGCGTGTTCCACATTCCTGGAGCTGAATTCGGCTGTCGTTCGTATATCTTCATCGCATAAAAGGTATTGAAACGGAAGAAATCGATGAGTTCGCATGCAGAATCTATCTCTGCCTGGAACGCATTTTTGCTCTGAGTCAGCATAGTTGCTGCATTGATAATGGGACGATACTTTGTGGCAAGCAGTTGAGCAGTTCTCTGAAAGATCGCAATTCGGTCTTCCCACGGCATTGATGCCCATTTCTCCCGGGCTTCCAGCGCTGCTTCGATAGCCATTTCTACTTCTTTGGGACCTGCTTTATGATATTTCCCTATGATATGTTTGTGATCATGAGGAATTCTGCATTCGCCAAAATTTCCGGTTTTGATCTCTTTCCCGCCAATAATAAGCGGAATCTCGATCTTTTTGCCCATCATTTCTGTGAGCGTCTTTTTAAGAAGTTTCTTCTCAGGTGATCCAGCCCGATAACCGAGAATTGGTTCATTGATCGGAGTTGGCGCCTGCAATTTTGCATTAGGCATGAAAATACCTCCTATTCCTTTATAAATTCATTTAATTCTTTAATAATTGTGTCGATTTCCTCGTCAGAAAAATCCTTATCCTGCACCAATTCTTCGAGGGAACCCCACACGGGTTCACCACACATCACACATACGATATTTTTCTTCGAAAGGAATTCCTGGGCAGTGGGATATTTCTCCAGCACCTCTTCTACCCACATATCTTTAGTAATGAGCTTCTCTGACATCCTGTTCACCACTTACTATATTTTGAATAGCTTCTAAGCAAAGAGAATTTTTCATGTCAAGTTCTTGCCCAAATAGAACACAGATTAAAGAGAAACCATGAAAACACGAAAAGAAAAATTCCACGCAGAGCACGCGGAGAAAAAAAATAAGCAGAGAACGCTGAGATTAAACAATAACAAGACAAAGCGTATCATTCCAACGTAAGCAGGAATCAAGCAAAACACTTAGTCGAGTAATGGAATAGTCCCACGATTATTCGATGATCTGCTATTGTTATTAATGATTTCCAACTATGTATAGTATTTCAAATCGTTTATAATAGAATTAGCTTGCGAATCTGAAATTTTTTCTATTCCAATAACTTTGTCATAACCTGGAAACTGTCTTCTAATATTTATTATAGTATCGTACCAAGAATTTTTATGCCAAAACCATCGATGACATCTATGGTCGACAAAAACCCAATATTTGTCAGTCTTAGGATTAACTGTTTTAGGTAATGTGTTAATTGCATTTTTTATTTTTTCTATGTTTAAAAAAGGACAAAATCTTAAAGCATGTATTTCTTCATCAATCCTCTTTTTTATTTTCGGAATGTCAAATATCCATATTCCTCTTTCAACATCAATGCAACCACAATCTCTCCAAGAATTGAAATCAAATTCTGGAAATATAAACCCTCTACAAGAAAATGGATTTTCGGCATTTATATGAACCCTAGATTGTACACACCACTCAGAATAGGCACCATTTAATGTTTTGTCTCTATAACATCTCAATGAATATCTCAATTCGGAACTCGATATTTCCTCATTATCAATTTGTATTTTTGTAGTATTCCATCTCCCAGTATAGTCTAACATTAAAAAGATTGTCTTGATATCTTTAATGCAAAAAGTTGCTGAATATTTTAAACCATCTTTTTCTTCTGTAGTGTGAAACGAATCTTGGCTTGAAATTATCTGAATTGCTTTTTCTCGATTTTTTGATTTAGAATTACCAAAAGACCAATATACATTTTTGTAGTTAGTACGATATTTTAAAATTAAGTTTCTAATTTGTAATTTTGTATGATTTATTACCAGTATTTCTGTTCTTATCTTAACCTGTTCGTTAAGGAATTTAAGCCAATCAACTTGATTTTGACTAATTCTATCATTTTCGCTTTTTACTTCCGAAAAAAATACTCCATTAGGACCAATAATCGTAAGGTCCGGTAAGCCAGACCTGTTATAATTTAAATTTCGTAATAGTCTAACACAAATACTAATTATTTCATTATTGTTGAAATATTTTATAATATCAACTATCTCTTTTAATTTATATTTCTGCCAATCTTCAATAAGTCTGCATTTTTTATTAAAATTTTTTTGAAAGAGTTTTTTTATTTCTCTCAATAAATCTATTTCTAATAATTCATTAATTCTATTTTCAATAATTTTTTGACGATTAATCCAAAATCTTCTTGTGAATAAATCATTTGGCATTCCGTTTTCTTCAACTACTTGCTTCTGAAAAGCATCCTCGAATTCTTTTGAATTTGCACGATAATAAATTGCAATTCCATATCCCTCAATATCACTCAATGCACTATCTACTTTAGCAAAAATCACATCCCAAAACAAAAGAGAAAGAATTTCCCACCAAAATGTATTCTCGGTAATATGAGCATAATAATTGCAGTTATTATAATATCTAACACCTACTTCTTCTGCTGTTAACAGATTATCACAATATAGATATTTTATTCTTTGATATTGTTCTTGTAATTTATTATCTATTTGGAGGTTGCGTATCTTAATCATTTATCAAGTTTATGAAAATATAGAGGCTCTTCAATCAGGTTATATATCTTTGTGTCATATTGTGATCTAATTAACGATATTTCATGCTCTGAAAAAGAATGAATAGAGCTATCAACAACATTTATTTCCTTATGATATAGATATTTTTTACAATATTGATTATATTGAGGATATTTATGTAGCGTCATAATTAATGCTTCTTTAGAAAATGTATTTGATTCTATTATTCTTCTAACTATTTCTGATAACAAATCCTTTGGAAATAATAATTCGCCACCTTTAAAATAATCAAATATTTTTTCGGAACAATCTTTATTATGCAAGAATTTCATTTCATGCCAGTTCAAAAAAACATCTTTAGAATACTGAAGTGCGTATGCTTTTTGAACATATGGTCTTACAAATGGTTGAAATCCAAGGATTTCACAATTTTCTATTCCATCCTGATTATATAATAATAATGGTGTTTTATAAATTACTCCTATGCCTTCTTTGATTATCTCATATTTTCCATCAATTCCTCTAGATGTTGCAAAAAATGCAGCCACCATAGGATCAGCAGTAAAATCTATCCATTCTGTCGGTATTCCATAATGCTGTGCTATTCCCATAACACTCACGTGAAAATTTGATTTTATAAAATCTTGTACTATCGGATGATCATCTAAAATAATTTTAAGCTCATTAAGCATTAATCTA
>CAYUTH010000172.1:0-5151 GCA_964447485.1 uncultured Candidatus Cloacimonadota bacterium
TTGAACCTGGATGTGAGCATATAGTCTATATGTTCAACCGAGAGTTATACTCGAGGCAAATATCCAACAAAGGATTAGAATTTCTGAGGGAGCTTCATGATAGAGTGATAAAAGAATAAAAAAACTTGCGCGGAGGACTCAATGAATGCAAGACAAAAATTGCTGCCGTTGTTCTTGATAGTATTGATAGTGGGTTGCGCTTCCGGAATTTCAAAAAAGGTGAGAATTGGGCTTCAGAATGAAGCGATTGATGTACTCAACAACGCTGTGCTGCTTGATGACTATTTTGTGAGAAGCAAAGCTATTGATGCGATGCGAGATAGTGAAGATCAGTCATTCGTGCCAGCCCTGCTCGATGCATTATATGATTATGATGATATCATCGTAATGAAAGCCTCGAGAGCGCTTGGAGCGCTTGGAGACACTGTTGCAATACCCGATCTTGAGTTCACACTTGCTTTTGATGATAATTTCACGGCTCAAAAAGCTTCAGCTGTTGCTTTGTACAGACTGGGCAAAAAGGACGAAGCATTAGAGTTTATCAAGAATGCACTGAAAAATGAATCGAGTTATAATAAAGGTTTGATGATCAACGAACTCACTTTTGCGAGAAGCGATGATTTTATCCCCATGTATATCGAAATGCTCGATGATCCCGCAGAATCAGTCAAGGATGATGCAATCAATGCACTTTCATTAAGAGAAGCAACTCAGGCAATTCCAAACTTGATGAAAACACTCACGGATTCCTTTCTTCTTGTGCGTGCCGATGCGATCATTACGATTGCACAGCTTGGTGATACCACACAAATACGTGAAGCTATGAACATTACCCAAAAGGAGATTGATAGGATAAACAACGGCGAGCTGGATTTGATCGTTGAGTTCGATGAATACAAGTTCAATGCTTATAAGATACTCTTGGCAAGCACCTTACTTACCGAACTTGATGACACTACTCATATTGGCTATCTCTATGAATTATCCCGTGAACCGATGAATCCAATGAGTATTCTGGCGACCATCATGCTGGCAGATTGGGGTGATACAAATGCAATAGAAAAAGTAAACGGATTTCTCGATATGGATGAAGTAAATATTAGAAAATCAGTGGTGCAGATCGTGGGCGATATCGATAAAGACTGGGCATGCAAATTCCTTATCAAAGCGACAAAAGATCCTGATATTGAAGTCCGGGAAACAGCAACACGCTTCCTCCGATTCTATGATAAAAAGGAAGTTAAAGAAATCCTTACGGCACTCTTGAATGACCCAAGTCCTGAGGTTCAAATCGAAGCTGCACTCACTCTCAATGATTTGGGTGATAAAAAGGGAGTATTCGTACTTCATCCCCTGCTGAGAAGTGATGACTGGTATATCAAAGTAGAAGCAGCTCAGGCTATATTAACGATCCTGAAAACAACTTAAAAAACATATAAAATTATGGATACGCTATCAAAAAAGACTGATTTCTATGGAGTGAAACGGAGGTAAAAAGTCATGAAAACAAATAAATCGATACTTATGATCTTCGTGATCTTTGCACTCACATATTGTGCTAATCAGATTAAGACAGCAAAAACTATTCAGGCATCTGAAGAAATTTCTCAGTACGAAAAAGTATTGCGTGGAAACACTCTCGAACAGGGCGTGGGATTCCCGGGACTTATCACAGTATATGATACTCCAAAAGAGATGTATGAACTCCTTGGCACACCTCGTGAGGACATGGAGCTCCCATTTACATATTTTTATGATACAGGGACTTTCTCAATAACTTTTGTATGTGAGTTCAACAGAAAAGACATGAACTTCCGTATCGATCAAATCCACCTGGATGCTGATCCTCAGAAATTGATTCTGACAGCAAAAGGAATCGGGCTTGGAGATAAAAAAGCTGATATTATAAATGCATATGGTCCGAACTTTGACACCTTTTGGGACGGTATCGCTTACTGGGATGATGGGATCGGATTTCTTTTGGATGACAATGATATAGTCACAAAAATAGTAGTGTACCGGATACGCAAACCGGAAATTCCAAAATGGCTCGAACCACAAAAGTATGATGAAAAGCTGACCTCGCAGGAATTCATGCAGATGCAGATGAACGTACCATCTGATTGGGTTAAATCCGGGGTTGATGCTGAGTGCTTAATAGATTTTGAACCTCCGGACCAGAGTGCACTCCTTATGGCTTCTTATGCAATTGAAGAGGAGAATTTCACCTTTGACGGTTTTGTTCAACTTGAAGTTGCACTCTTTGTTGAGGAAAATCTTATTCCCGAAAAAGATAGCTGGCTCGAACCGGATATTCTCAAGACGTTCAATGCAAACCGGGGTTTCATAGCGCAGTCCGTTATCAACAAAGGCACCAGGCGCAGTTATATGCTTATCCTTGAGAAAGAACGTTATCCACAGCAAAATTTTGAAAACTATTATTATTCATTCTCTCTCGATATAGATCAAGATACATTAAATATCAGCATCGAGCCGGATGAAGCAGAAATCAGTCTTGTTTCAGCTATTTTCAGGAGCATTCATCTTGAAGGTCCCCTACTTCCATACCTTGAACAAAATGATATTACAACTGCTCACTCTGATACCATTCTTATCACACTTCAGAACATTATTAATGCCTGTATTTTCAAACAGCTTGATGAACTTTGCAGGTACATTTCTTATAAAAGCATCCCAACTCCCTTAGATCCTTCCAATGAGGATGACCTCGAAATGGCAGCATCTTATCTTAAACAGATCAATGATTTCTTCCAGGGAGAATCCTATAAAGCATTATCTTTATTGACTGATGAGGAGGAATATACTTGGTTTGGTCTTGAGATCATGAATTGTAATAATGAAAAGGCAGTATTTGGATTTGTTCAATATGGGCAAGAATATTTACTTGGAGATATAGATTAACTAGGAGAAATATGAATGATATAATTTCAAAACACGGCACTCCTTCCGGTACGCTTATACATGTCGGTCAGAAAAAAATGGAAAAAGTCCATATTAGCGTCATGGATTATGATGCGGACAACTTTACTGAGAAAACTCTCAATAGCGTCGAAGAATGTAAAGAGTTCATAAACACTTCAACAGTTACTTGGATAAATGTAGATGGCGTTCACGATGCTGCTGTGATGGAAGACTTTGGTAAATATTTTAACCTGCATCCCCTTTTGCTTGAAGATATTATGAACACGGAACAACGACCAAAAGTTGAAGACTTTGGTGACTATATGTACTTCGTTCTGAAAATGCTCTATCGAAAGGATAATGATAGTATCTGTGCAGAGCAAGTGAGCATCATCCTGGGTAAGGATTATGTAATCTCATTTCAAGAACGTAGTGGAGATGTGTTTGATTCAATTCGGCAACGCATCAGGAATAAAAAGGGGCGCATCAGGAACTTTCATGCAGATTATCTTATGTATGCGTTGATTGATTCAATAATAGATCATTACTTTGTCATTCTTGAAACTGTTGGCGACTCTATAGAAAAATTAGAAGATGAAGTGGTGAAAGCTCCTACAACTAATACTTTGCAGCTTATTCACCGGATGAAACGAATGATGATATATTTGAGAAAATCCGTGTGGCCCCTGCGTGAAGTTATCAACGCAATGCATCATTCAGAAAGCGAGCTTATTGATGAGAGTATCAATGTGTACCTGCGAGACTTATATGATCATACAATACAGGTGATCGATACAATTGAATCTTATCGAGACATGGTGTCCGGCTTACTGGATATTTATCTGTCCAGCATCAGTAATAGAATGAATGAAGTAATGAAAGTGCTCACGATCATTGCGACCATATTTATTCCCCTGACCTTTATTGCAGGCATCTATGGCATGAACTTCGCATTTATGCCCGAGCTTCAATGGAAATGGGGTTACTTCGTCACACTTGCCGTAATGCTCGGAGTTTTTGTCGGAATGCTCAGATATTTTAAAAAAAAGAAATGGTTTTAAATAGATGATCGTATCCATTTCTTGAGCTTTCAAAATCTAAATCGCACTTTCAACTTTACTTATATAACTATCTTGTTTTTTGATTGGTCATAGAATTAGTTAATCACATATAATATATGTCTGGGAAATCCCCAAAATTTTTCATAAGAGTTTCATTGGTTAATAAAGACAAGAATTATACCTATGCGAGACTTAAGGGAAAGGATTGAGTGATAAGAGGATAATGCACTGTCACACTGACGTTCTCGAAGTGTGATAGACCCTTCGACAGGCTCAGGGTGACAATAGTAGAGTAGATAAAAATGACCAGTTTATATAAAGATAATGTTCCGTACTCAAAATCATGCAAACCCTTTATTCATAGTACTTCAAGAATTTGATTGCATAATTTGAGGGGGGGGGCATTCCTACATAAAATATAATCCGGATCAAACTCCAGATATTATATCAGATAGTAACTACTTTTTTTATTAGACCTGCATTTTTGTTCTCGTTTTACAAGGGTGAATCCCCCATACATTTATCTCAAACGATAACTAATTATATCTGTATCTCTTCCTCAGAAAACTTTGTGTAAACTCTAATCTTTGAAGATATAAAAAGAAAGGGAAGAAGGCGAACCTTCTTCCCTTTTTTATTTGATATTTGATGAGTGGAACGCGAGAACGTTACTTCATCAAGATCATCTTTTTAAGGAAGGTCTTGCTGTTTGTCTCAAGCTTGTAGAAGTAAATACCATTTGCAAGCTTTTTGCCATTCGCAGTACCATCCCAATCAACCTTATATGAAGGTGTCGGATCAATCTCTTCATCTACCAGTACATCAACCAACTGTCCTTTTACATTGTAGAGAGACAAGGTGACATGAGATCTCGATTTCAAGCTGAAGTTGAAGGTTGTGGAGTTCAGCATTGGGTTCGGGAAGTTCGCATACAATGCGGTCTCTATTACAGGTGTTTCACCAGAAGAGAAGTTATTAACTAAGAGAGTCACAGGAACGATAAATGAACCTACATCAGGTGTCGGTACGATTTCGATGTCAGCGGTCTTGATTTCGCCTAATGTCAGATCAGTAGCATCAAACAGTACGGCTATATCCATAGAACCACCAGGAGCAATCGTTCCAAATGTCGGATCAACAGTTATCCATGGAGCTGAGCCAAGACTGA
>CAYUTH010000173.1:0-5104 GCA_964447485.1 uncultured Candidatus Cloacimonadota bacterium
TTGCTCCAAAAGAACCATATTATTTCTTAATCAAACGAGACACGAAGTTCATTCAGAATTATTTAAGGTGGAAAAAAATTACTGAGATATTTCCGGTAAACAGCGTGGGAATTGTTACGGCGAGAGATTCATTTGCAATTTGTTTTTCTAAAGAAGTTCTTAGGAACAGATTGAATCAATTTACAAATTTAACTATCAATGATGAAATAATAGAAAAAGCATATAAATTAAAGTCCAAGAAAAATTGGAATTTATCAAAAATTAGAAAGAAACTATCTGATAAAGATGATATTCATAACTGTATCCAAAATATTGCTTATCGCCCATTCGATGAAAGATGCGTTGCCTATAATCAGTACTTGATTGAGCGTGAAAGATATGAAGTCATGCACAACATGCTGGAAGAAAATATTGGTTTGACAATTGGAAGGCAAGGGCATGTGGTAGGTTTAGAGCATTTGTGGAACTTGTTATTTATTTCAGATAATATAGTAGATTTTAATTTATTTTATCGTGGAGGGGAGTTACTCTTTCCTTTATATCTTTATCCTGATGAAGATAAAGACCTCTTCAATCATCATATGGCAGAAAAGGAACCTAATATCCCGGAAAAAGTTTTTGATGAATTGGCATCTGCATATGGTAAAAAACTCGTTCCGGAAGAAATTCTTTATTACATATACGGCGTATTTTACAGTACGGTCTATCGCGAAAAATATGCAGAATTCCTCAAGATCGATTTCCCGCGTGTGCCTTTCACTTCGGACTATGAGTTATTCATGAAAATGGGAGCTTTAGGAAAGTCATTGGCTGACCTGCACCTTCTGAAGAGTCACGAACTCGAATCACCGGTTGCCAAATACCAGGGAACAGGCGAGAGTGACCGCATCGAAAAAGTCAAATACGATGAGAAAGAAGGCAGGATCTATATCAATGACGAGAAGTATTTTGAGGGTATCGAACCGGAGGTGTGGCAATATCATATCGGTGGATACCAGGTGCTGCACAAATATTTGAAAGACAGGAAGGGGAGAATTCTTGAGGATGCGCGGCGTTACTGCAGGATTGTTACCGCTTTGCAAAAAACTATTGCACTCCAGAAAGAAATTGATTTGCTTTATCCTGCAATCGAAGAGAATATTTTGGAATAAGTGATAGCTGCCAAAAGTATTTTATTAGTAACGCAAGATTCCGATTTATCAAGGCGTATTCCGATTAATCGGAAGAAGACTGATCTTGTGTACTCAACATTGGAATGTTGAGTTACATTGATTGTTCGTTCCCAAGTGCAACTTAGGAACGAGATCAATTTTTTAATAAACATACTCCATGACTAAAACCGCATTTCTTTTATTAAAGGAGATTTTTCTGTTTTTATCTTGATATGCGTTCTAAACGATTTGTTGTTTTCAACCCTCACATTTTGCATATGCAATGTTTTTCCCCTCTATCAAGAGGGGTGATTCCGAAGGAATCGGGGTGTGTTATTTCTTTTCATAACCTTCAATATAATTACTAATTGCTTCAATCACATCCTGTATATTCCTCATCACATCTTTTGCTTTAAATCTCATAACTTGAAGTCCGAGGGCTTCCAATTGTGATTGCCTTTCAGCATCTTCTTTTCCTTTATCGATATGAACTTCACCGTCCACTTCAATGATAAGGTTCAGTTTTGAGCAGAAGAAATCAACTATAAAATTGTCGATTGGTTTTTGGCGATGAAAGTCGTATCCTAAATTTTTACCTTTAAGCTGATTCCACAATATTATTTCCGGAGGCGACATATTTTTGCGGAGTTGTTTTGCTCTTTCTTTTATCTTTGGATTGTAATATAGTTTCATAACATCCTTTTATTTTGATAACACACCCCGTCCGCCAGCCGGCGAACACCCCTCTTGATAGAGGGGATTAAATCGATCTCTTAAAAATTATTCCGAAATCACCTCAAATCCTGCTTCCTTCCACCCTTCAATTCCCCCTTCTAGATTATAAATATTTTTAAAACCGAGAGGTAGCAACTTTTGCATTGCATTCATGCTGCGCCCACCGAAAAGACAGTAAAATAAATATGTTTTTTCTTTGCCGTGCTGCTGCATTATCTCGATAAAATCAGAAGAAGTGTAGAGAATATTCACTGCATTTGTGAGATGCCCCTGTTTGTATTCGTCATCCGAGCGCACATCGATGATCATGAAATTGGGATCACCGGCATGCTCTTCGAGCATTTTGTGGGCTTGAAGCGCAGAGATGCTGTAATTATCTTTTTGAGAGGAAAAATCTTCATTACAGCCGGCAAGAAAAATTATCATTATAATTGCGGATAGCAGGAGAGTTATTGTGCGGGATATCATTTACTAAATCTCCTCGAAAATGCCTGTTTTGCGGTTCTTCTGAACCTTATCCCAATCAAAATATTTACCGTTCATAGAAATATAAACACCATGAGGAAGGGTCTGCACAAAGGCGAGTGCGCTACCGAGATTGAATAGACCATCCGAGCTGCCGAATCTATATGGTATCATTGCGCCAGTGAGCACAATAGTTTTGTCTTTAATTGATTCGCTGAGCACCTTTGCTGTGGCGACCATCATGTCTGTGCCATGAGTGATAACGATTTTATCTGCTTCGGAATCTATGCAATGATCCAGGATGATCTTTCTGTCGGCATTGGTCAGGCTTAAGCTGTCTTCCAGCATAAGATTTCTGATCTTCAGGTCTAATTTGCAGCGCCCGAGAAGGAGCATTTCATGGATGTGAGTATCCTGGAAAAAGAGCTCACCGGTAAGTTCATTATATTCCTTATCAAACGTACCGCCGGTTACATAAATTCTTATTGTTGACATGTTTTCCTTATTACATTGGGAACATTTGTTTTCCCATATCGAAGTGCCCTTTATTAAAGCGCTTCATCATTTTTTTCATTTGATCGAACTGCTTGAGAAGCTGGTTCACTCTTTGAAGCGAGGTGCCGCTGCCATGTGCAATTCTCTGGCGCCTGCTCCCGTTTATAATGTCCGGATGTTCGCGCTCTTTTTGGGTCATGGAAAGAATTATTGCTTCGATATGTTTGATCTCGTGTTCATCGACGTTGATGTTTTTCATGAGTTTGGAGTTACTGCCGGGCAGCATTTTCAATATTTCATCCATGGGACCCATGCTTTGCATTTTCCTGAGTTGATCCAGAAAATCATCGAGAGTGAAAAGATTTTTACGAAGCTTTTGTTCCAGTTTTTCAGCTTCTTCTTTTTCGAAGACCGTTTCTGCTTTTTCTATAAGAGAGAGCATATCTCCCATACCGAGAATGCGCGATGCAATTCTGTCCGGATGGAATGCTTCGAGGTCGCTGAGCTTTTCTCCGATACTGACGAAGCGTATTGGTTTGCCTGTGACTGCCCGTACAGAAAGTGCTGCGCCGCCACGTGCGTCGCCATCGAGTTTTGAGAGGATAATACCAGTGAGATCGAGCCGCTGGTTGAATTCCTTTGCGCTGTTCACTGCATCTTGCCCTGTCATCGCATCAGCCACATAGAGGATTTGATCTGGTTTGATAACTTTTGCAAGTTCCTCGACCTCTACCATCATTTTTTCATCCACATGCAGTCTTCCGGCAGTATCGAAGATCAAGAGGTTGCGGAATTCCTTCTCGGCATACTTCAAGGCGCCTTTTGCAATTTTGGTTACCTTTGTTGTATCTTCGGAATAAACAGGTACTTCAATAGATTTTCCCAATGTTTCAAGCTGTTTGATGGCAGCGGGTCTGTACACATCAGCAGCGACGAGGAGCGGGTCATATCCGTTCTTTTTATAGTGCAGTGCGAGCTTACCGCATGCGGTTGTTTTTCCCGAACCCTGCAAACCCACGATCAATAATTTTGAAGTTCTGTTTTTGGGAAGGGGTTTCTCTTCAAGCTCGGAGGTCATCAAATGAACGAGTTCTTCATTGACGATCTTTACGATCTGTTGCCCGGGAGTGAGTGATTTCTGCACACGTTCACCAAGGGCTTTTTGCTCGACACTTTTTATGAAATCTTTAACGATCTTATAATTTACATCTGCTTCGAGAAGAGCTAATCGTATCTCCCGCAAGCCTGCTTTGATGTCTTTTTCCGAGAGTTTTCCCCGGGATTTGAGTTTTGAAAAAACCGAGTTGAGTTTATCTGTGAGTGATTCAAACATTGCGCAATCCGGCTATTGCTTTTTGATAATCATTGCTTTTAAAGATGAAGCTCCCTGCCACAAGGATGTTCACCCCCGCTTCTTTCACGGGTTGTGCCGTTTCAAAATTTATCCCGCCGTCTATCTCGATCTCGATAAGTCGTGACCCGATGATCTCTTTTGCTTCACGCACTTTTTCAGCCGAATCATCAATAAATGCCTGCCCTTCAAATCCGGGATGGACGGACATAATAAGTACGTAGTCGATTTCATCAATCACGCCCGGAAGTGCATCGAGAGAGGTTTCGGGATTGATTGCAATGCCTGCTTTGACTCCACGGGCTCTTATTTTTCGGAACAAGCTCACATAATTTGCATCGGTTTCAATATGAAAGGATAAATAATTTGCACCGGCATCGATGAACTTATCTGCGAAATCTGACGGATTGGTTATCATGAGATGTGCATCGAGGGGAAGAGCTGTGATCTTGCGGATCTGTTTTACGAGTCCCGGACCAAAAGTCAAATTCGGCACAAAATGCCCATCCATAATATCAAGATGAAGCATATCTGCACCTGCTTTCTCAACTGCCCTGATCTCATTTTCGAGATGAAGGAAATCCGAAGAAAGTATTGAGGGTGCGATCTTAAGTATCATAATATTGAAAGTTTATGCGGATATTTTTTTACTTGAAAGAGAAAAAATAATATTCTTGATTTGATAAGGAGGATCGAGCTGGGAGTTGAGCTGATCCAGGATCTCCGTTTTTTTCAGCACAAGCTCCTGAAGCCAGATATTATTCTCGACCAGAATATGGAGCACATTATTTTCGAGCTTGAGGATACGGGTTTTATTGTCGAGAATATCTCCGACGATCCTTCTCCAGAGAAATGCAGTTTTTATTTCGCGAGAAAATCCCTTATCAGATAAATTCTGAATGAGATT